>JACPFE010000515.1 GCA_016183145.1 Deltaproteobacteria bacterium
ATGAAGATGGAACGGGCCAGATAGAGGGATACCCCTCCCACGAGGAGGACCACAAAAAAGAGAACACCAAAGATGAGGCTCAGCCGGCGGTTGATCTTGCCACGGAATTCGTAGTCATCGGGCTTGTCCATCACCCCCTCCATAATCACCGTGTGGTGTTCCGCAAAACTATGGAACAAGCCAAAGAACGCACGAAATCATCAATCAATGGTGGACCCTTTCCCGAACAGGTGAGCTTCTTAAAAAAATCTCTCCTTCGCCTCACTTTTCCTTAAGATCAACATCAAGCCGCAGGACCTCTCCTTCACGAGCCAAGTCACACGGCCCATTTTTCGCGGGTCAAATTAATTTCCTCCTGGGCCACCTCGAGCGGGCAGCCAGGAGAGGGGCCGCGCGGGCAGCCGATGCTTCTCAGAGCGTATATCGCCACTGCGACGCGGTTTTTTAACTGAAGTTTTCTGAGAACGTTCTCCATGTGCCGCTTGACGGTGGCAGGACTGATCCCCAAGGCCGCGGCGATCTCTTTGTTGGTTCTGGCTAGAGAGACAAGACTGAGAACTCTTTTTTCGGCAGCGGTGAGCCTGAACTCACACTGTTTCACCGGTCGGGTGACGGTGTGCGCTTCCGCCATCGGACCGGTGCCTCGCTCCATGCTCTTTCCAGTGCTCGTGGCACAGCGTCCCATTTTCGGGATCCTTTCTTCGTTGCTTGTCGAAAACTGATTTCCGGCGCTACTTTTTCTTTAAGTCGAAATTAATATCTACTACTTCACCGTCGCGGACGATTGCAACCCCAGTGTCGGTGGTGCCGTGCTGCGGATGCCAGACTTGCAGGCGAAATTTTCCCAGCGGCACGCCGTCGAGGCGAAAGTTGCCGCGCTTGTCGGGCGCCGCTATAAAAGGATGCTCTTTAACGACGATAAACGCCTCCATGGTCGGGTGGGCGTTGCAGAGCACCCGAACGACGCCGGGTTTGTCGAAAGCCTGGCTACGTGATTTTCCCGGCGCGTAGAGTCCGAGATCGAATTTTTTCGCGTCCGACTTTGAGTAGGCGTTGTGCCAGTTCTTGTCGTTGTTCGGAAAATCAACGGTGGTGCCGACCAGCACGGGCAAAACGTAAGGAATAAATTTCAGCTCCCTTTGGTCTAGAACGGCCTTCCGCGACTTTGCCGCCGACATCTGGGCTTTGGCGACCTCTGCCGGAATACCTTCCACCGAAACGACCACGTCGGCCGTTGGTTTTCCCGCTATCGTAATCGTTCCCTTGATGATGCCGACTTTTTTGGGCGTATCGGCGCTGTGCGCTTCGGCCGCAACGAGGAGCGTCGCTAAAGCGCATATCCAGAGGTGTCGTCGCGTCATTTTTTCACTCCCGGTTTCGGGCTGAAAATAAAATCGATATTAAGGGAGGCGCCGGGCTTCACCTCTACCGACTTGTCTTCGCTTCCCAGACTCTCGTGCCATGCCCTGAGCCGATAATTCCCGGCGGGAACGTCGCTGATGAGGTATTCGCCATAGACGTCGGTGACGGCGTGATAAGGATGCTCCGTCACGACAATGTAAGCGCTCATCCAGGGATGAACTTCGCAGAGAACTTTGACGACGCCCGGCGCCACCAACGGCTTTCGGCTGGTTCTTCCTGGGTAGAGCCCCACGTTGAAATGCGGCTGGCCGCTGGCGAAATAGGCGTGCGCCGTGTGCAAAATCGGGTCGGTATTCTTCATCAACACGAACTGTCCGACGCTCGCCGCTTGAACATGGGGAACGAAGCGGCATTTGACGTTGTCGAGCTCATGCTGGACTTCCCGTTCGACGGCCTTACCCTTGACAATCCCTTCGAGAGTCACGACGGCATAGCGAAGACCTTGGCTTGGACCGACGATCAGAGTTTCGTTCGGCACGTCGCGACAGACTTCCTTGTATTTGGAAATCTGCAAGGGTGGTAGTTTCGGCAATTGTCCTTGAACCTTGACCGTTCCCCGAATCGTCGCGCCGTTGGTCACAGCGGTTTCCTCGTAGGCCGCAAAAGCGGAAGAAAAAAGCGGTGCGAGAACTACTCCCAGCCAAAGACCCAGAAAAGCGGTGCCTATTTTAGTCATAGCAACCTCACCTTTGAGCAATGGGTATGCCACGAAATCCTCCAGGCTTTTCGGCGCAAGCGGGGAATTGCTTCCCACTTTTGCAAAGAATGCCCTTCATTTGTCCAAATGCTAGGAACTTTTGCCCCCTGAGCGGGTCAGTTGTGGGAATGGATCACTCCGTTGTTTCATCACAGAGGCACCGCGCGGCTACGCCGCAACCAAAATGGGAAAAGTCGGATTCACCACGAAGTGGGCCATGATCTTACGCTCGCTCGCCGAGAATGAAAATGGAAGGATTTCCTTCCACGTGGCGCCCTCCTCGACTCGTCATTCCCGCGCACGCGGGAATCCAGGTTTGTTGCGCCGAATTAGCCTGGATACCCGCTTTCGCGGGTATGACGGAACCCAGGCGGGCCTCTTGGTTCTCATCCCCAAACGGGTATTTTCAAAGAAGGTCACGAAGAGCACGAAGTTAAGAAATTTAAAAATATCAATGTCCGAAACTTTCGTGGCCTTCGTGTGCTTCGTGGTGAATCCCGTTTTTGGTTGCGCTGTAGCCGCGTTGAGTCCTTTGTGGTTAACTAGGGGCATTGTATTTTGAAGCACCGGCATGAAAAAATATCTTGCATTCGCCGCCCTGGCAGCGGCGCTCGCCTCCTGCGTCGGTCACGAAGACGAATTCGCCCGTTCCCTCGCCGTCAAGGGATTCGCCGACTTGATTTTGATGAACGGCAAGATCGTCACCGTCGACGAGAATTTTTCCGTCAAAGAGGCGGTGGCGGTCACAGATGGAAAAATCGCCGCCGTGGGCGGCGACGGCGAAATGCGCCGCTGGACCGGACCGCGCACGCAGGTGATCAATCTCAACGGCCGGACGGTGATCCCGGGACTGATCGATTCCCATATTCACGCGACGGCAGGCTGTATGAATTGGGATACCGAGCTGCATTGGGAATTTACCCGATCGCTGGCGGACGGTCTCAAGCAGATCGCCGCGGCGGCAAAGACGAAGCCCGCCGGCAGTTGGATCGTGGTCGGCGGCGGGTGGGTGCCGACGCAGTTCGCCGAACGGCGATTTCCTACCCGCGCCGACCTGGATGCCGTGGCGCCCAAACATCCGGTGTATGTGCAGTACCTGCGGGAGGGCGCGCTGCTCAACAACGCGGCCCTCGCCGCCGCGGGCATCACCCGCCAAACGCCCGATCCGCCCGGCGGAAAATTCGAACGAAACCCCGCGACCGGAGAACTAACCGGAATGTTACAAGGGGAGGCGGCGTGGGAATTCGCCTACGGCAAGATTCCTCGTCCGACCCTGGACCAAGCACATCAGAGCCTGCGCCGTTGTTTTCGCGAGCTCAACCGGCTTGGCCTCACCTCCGTCGGGGATCTGCAAACGACCGGCGTCACTTTTGCCCACCGCCGGCTGCTCGGCGAAATGGCTCGCAGGAGCGAGCTCACCCTGCGCATAAACTATTATATCGCGCCCAACGAGGCCGGCGACGAGCTGGAAGAGCTGCGCACAACGGCCGAGGAAGTGAAGCAGCTGCCGCGCGGCGATCTCTTTCGTTTCGCCGGTTTTGGCGAGGTGTTGATTCGGGGCACCGGAGATGGCGACCTGCCTTCCAACTCCGACGGATTCACCATCGACCCGCAAGCCCGGGAAAAGTTTCGCCGCCTCATCCGTTTTTTCGCTGAGGCCGGTCATAATTTTCATCTGCACGCCACCCAAGACCATACGGCGCGACAACTTCTCGACGTTATCGAGGAGGTCGAGGGCGAAGCACCGTTTTTGCGCCAGCGCATCGCCTTCGCCCATCTCGAAGACGCAACGCCCGATACCATCCTGCGCATCATTAGACTAGGCGGAGGAATCTCGGTGCAAGGCCGCATGGCGTTGACCGGGGAGCGCAACGTTCAGCTTTGGGGCGTTGCCAAAGGGCGCAACGCGCCGCCGCTGCGGACGATGATCCAATCCCGCGTGCCACTGGGCGCCGGCACCGACGGATTTCGCTCGGGGAATTACTCGCCGATGCTTTCCTTGTGGTGGTTGATAACCGGCAAGACCGTGGCGGGCAGCGCGATTCGCGACCCTAAACAGAACGTGACCCGTGAAGAGGCGCTGCGCATGTACACCCTCGGCAGCGCGTGGTTAACCTTCGATGAGGCGAACAAGGGGTCCATCGAGGTCGGCAAACTTGCCGATCTGGCGGTGCTGAACGGGGACTACCGGACCGTGCCGGTGGATCAAATCCGCTCGCTTGAATCTTTATTGACCGTAGTCGGCGGCCGAATTGTTTACGCCGCCGGCCCATTCGCGCGGTTGGAACGCAAGTAGCTTCATTTGATAATTTCAAAACGCGGAGGCCACATGACCAGCCAACGTCTGCTCGCTCATGTTCTCGGGGTGTTAAGTCTTTTAAGCGCCGGAGCGGGAATCGCGGCGGAGCGCTTTAGCATCAGCATTCCCGGCCCGACGCTGAGCTACGTGCCGCTTTACTATGCCCAGGAGAAAGGATTCTTCGCTCAGGAAGGATTGGACCTGCAAGTGCTGGTCGTGCGGGGAGTCATCGGCGTGAGCAGCCTCATGTCGGGTGAGATCGACGTGACTTGCCACGCGGGCAGCGGTTTTTCGGCGGCCTTGCGCGGCGTGCCGATCAAGATTATTTCGGTGACCCGCGACCGCCCGATTCACGAGCTGATCGTCGCTCCGAACATCAATTCTCCCGCCGAACTAAAGGGAAAAGCGATCGCGGTGGGATCGTTGGACGGAACGGCGGCGGTGATGACCCGGCGCATTCTCCAGGCGAAAGGGCTCGATGGGCAGAAGGACGTGAACCTCCTGAGCATGGACACGCCGGCGCGGCTGCAGTCGCTATTCTCCGGCAGAGTCGCCGGCGCGATGATGACGCCGCCGTCGGTTTACATGGCGCAGGATCAAGGCTACAAAGTCTTCGGCCGCGGGCGGGATTACATGCGCTTTCTCCAAACCGGCGTGGTGACGTCGGACACGAACATTAAACAGAAACGGGAAAAACTCATGCGCTTTCTCAGGGTGTGGAACCGAGGGTTGAAAGTCTATCAGGACAGTCCCGAGATCATGATCCCCTACATTCAAAAAAAGCTCGGCGTGAAAGACGCTCAGATGGCGCGCCGGATGTACGACGACGATGCGCCGTTTATACTTAGCGGCGGCCGGCTCGGCGCCGATGCGGCAAGAGAAATTGTGGACATCGGCAGGGAAGCTCTGCACATCAAGGAGCCGATTCCGACGGAAAGGATTTTCGACTTTTCGTTGGCAAGCGAAGCGCTCAGATAATTCTAGCCGGAATATATCACAACGAAGGTCCCAGCGCGGCTACGCCGCAACCAAAGCAACAATCATAATATCACCGCAGAGACGCTGAGTTCGCAGAGTCGGAGTATTTCTCGATTAAAAACATTTTCCTCCGCGCCCTCCGTGCCTCCGCGTGGGTTCTCTTGTGGTTCCGTTCATTTCGAATAGCCACTGGAACATTTGCGCAGGCTGCGCAAATTTTGAACTATAGTAGTACAGAGTTCGCAGAGTTCGGAGTATTTCTTAATCAAAAACCCTTTACTCCGCGCCCTCCGCGCCTCCGCGGTGAGATCTCTTTTGGATCGAGACAATCAGCATAGTCTCTGGAAAATTTGCGCAGGCTGCGCAAATTTTCAACTATTGGACGAGATCGCTTGCCCTTCCGAGAGTAAGGAGTTTGGGAAGGGCTTCTACCGCAGACCAAGCAGGATCAGGTTTCATCATTGTCGGGGCGATTTCGGTGGACGAGAAACCAACGAAGGCCGATCAACCCGACGCCGATGAGGAAAACGAAACCGCGCTGGCCGATCGGAAGGGTCAAGCCAAACAGCGACATCGGGACAACGGAACCAAATACAAAATGGGCATTCAAGAAGATCAAACCAATCGATAGGATGGATCCGGCTATGATAAACTTTTTACTCAGCATTCGTTCTCCATATTGAACCGCCAAGCTAATATCCCAGACCTCCGGTCATGATTCGAAGCTCCTGGATGAAGCGGCCAGGCTCCATTGAGCCTGGCCGCTTCCCACTGAACGGGGTGGCGTTCAGTGGAGCCGTCTTCCCGTGGGAGCATTGCTGAAGGAGGCAGCGCGGGAAGCGGCTAATTCGTCATGCTTTTATCGGATGCTTGGTCCAATCGCATTTGCCGAAGGCGGCGCTGGAGAAAAGTAGCCTCCGGCCAACTCCAGATGCTGCCTTCAAGATGTTCGCCTTGATAGGGCGCCCCGTTCACCTTACTTTGGGAAAACACGAGCTGCCAAAAGGTCGGTTTCTCTAAAACATCTTCACCGGTTTTCATTATGTTGCTCCCTTTTTCTACTGGCCGGCGAGGCGCGTGACATTGACGCGGGTCGAACTCCCTGCCGGCCACCGTCGTTTTCGATTTCGGCCACTGCGCGATTGAGCCGGACCTCAGGTTGCCGGTTTCACCATTGGCTCCCTGATACCCATGGTGACCAGATGGGGTAATCAGTTCATCGCATCAACCTGCTCGCGGAACTAGAGCAGGAGTTATGCCGCGTCGTGCTTTCTTGCGCTGACATCAAATGTCCATGAGATTCATAAATGGTGACTTAGCGGTTCCAGGCATCGCCGCCTCTTTCTACCGCCGGCGAGGCGCGATCCTGGTAAACTTGCCGTAAAGCCATTCCGGACCCATGCGAAGGGAATTCCAAAGGCGCGCGCGATTTGAAACGCCCAGCAGCCCAGGCTATATAGTGAGGTCAAATTCGCGTGTACTGATAAAAAGAACGAGGTAAATAATTTTGCGTTTTGGGGGGGGGAATGCGATGAAATCGGTGAAGATCGGCGGCCTGAGAGTTGAGGCGGAGTTGGATGATCTCGTGCGCAAAGAGATCGCGCCTGGCACGGGCGTGAACGCGGCGCGGTTTTGGAAATCGCTGGGCGAGATTGTCAGGAATCTCGGGCCGAAGAATCGCGCGCTGTTGGAAAAGCGCGATCGGCTGCAGGCGCAGATCGACCAGTGGCATACAGCGCGAAAGAATCAGCCCTTCAACAGGGAAGAATATACGGCCTTTCTCAAAGAGATCGGTTATCTGGTTCCGGAAGGGAAGAATTTCAAGGTGACCACGGCCAACGTCGATCCGGAGATCACGGAGATCGCCGGCGCGCAGTTGGTGGTGCCGCTCGACAATGCCCGCTACGCCTTGAACGCGGCCAACGCCCGCTGGGGCAGCCTCTATGACGCGCTCTACGGCACCAATGTGATCGCGGAAGAAGGCGGGGCGGAAAAAGGCGAGTCGTACAATCCCCGGCGCGGCGCCAAGGTGATCGCTTACGCGGAAGAACTCTTAGACAAGGTCATCAGCCTGAAACGCGGAAGTTTTTCCGACGTCGCGCGATTTTCTCTCCGGCGCGTCGACCGCAAAAAACAACTGGCCGCGACGCTGAAAGACGGCAGCACCGTGGGTTTGGCGGATGGGCGCAAGTTTGTCGGCTACCGGGAAGAAAAGGGCGAGCTGACCAACATTCTGTTAAGCAATAACGGCTCACGCATCGAACTTCAGATCGATCGAAGCCATCCTATCGGCAAGTCGCATCCGGCGGGCGTCAAAGACGTGGTGCTGGAGGCGGCGATCACGACGATTGAAGACTGCGAGGATGCCGTGGCCGCGGTCGACGCCGCCGACAAAGTCACGGTCTATCGCCACTGGTGCGGCATCATGAAAGGGACGCTGGAAGCGACCTTCGACAAAAACGGGCGTCCGCTCACGCGCCGCTTGAACCCGGATAAGACCTTCATCACGCCGACCGGCGGGAAGCTCACCCTGCCGGGGAGAAGTCTGCTGCTGACCCGAAACGTCGGCATCCATATGTACACGGATGCGGTGACCACCACCGACGGGGAAGAAATTCCCGAGGGCTTCCTCGATGCGATGGTCACGGTGCTGGCCGCGATCCACGACCTCAAGAGAAAGGGGAAATTCCGCAACAGCAAGAAGGGGAGCATCTACATCGTCAAGCCAAAACAACATGGGCCTGAAGAAGTCGCGGCCACGGTGGAACTATTCCAACGGGTGGAAAAGGCTCTCGGTTTGAAGCGCAATACGCTCAAGATCGGCATCATGGACGAAGAGCGGCGCACCACCATTAATTTAAAAGAATGCATCCGAGCGGCCAGGGAGCGGATCGTCTTTATCAATACGGGATTTCTCGATCGGACCGGCGATGAAATCCATACCAGCATGGAACTGGGCGCGATGCTGCCGAAGGAAGAAATCAAAGCGCAGTCGTGGATCAAGGCCTACGAGGACTGGAACGTCGATATCGGCATTGAGACGGGAATGCGAGGGAAAGCCCAGATCGGCAAGGGGATGTGGACGGCGCCGGATGAGATGCGCGAGATGGTGCGCACCAAGATCGCCCATCCGCAGGCGGGGGCGAACACCGCCTGGGTGCCGTCACCGACTGCCGCCACGCTCCACGCCATTCACTATCTACAAGTCAATGTCGCCCAGCGGCAGAGGGAGCTGGCCAAGAGGGGCCGTGCCAGTCTCGACGCCATCCTGACGCCGCCGCTCCTGGATCGGCAATTGCAGCCGGAAGAGATTCAGCGCGAGCTGGATAACAACGCGCAGGGCATTTTGGGATACGTCGTGCGCTGGGTGGACCAGGGCGTCGGCTGCTCCAAAGTTCCCAACATAAACGACGTCGCGTTGATGGAAGACCGGGCGACGCTGCGCATCTCGAGCCAACATATCGCCAACTGGCTCAAGTACGGCATCGTAACGCGGGAGCAGGTGGTCGAGACGTTCAAACGAATGGCGAGCGTCGTGGACCGGCAAAACCGCGGCGATCCCAACTACCGAAACATGGCGCCCAATTATGAAAAGAGCATCGCCTTTCAGGCGGCGCTCGATCTAGTTTTCAAAGGCCGTGAGGCGCCGAACGGCTACACCGAGCCGGTGCTGCACACGCGGCGGCGCGAGGTGAAGAGCAAAGGATGAAGGATGAGGGATGAAGTAAAGAGTCTTCGTTCTCCGTTTTCATCCTTCATCCTTCATGACGCGTAGGCGTCATAGATGCCGTCGAACTTGGCGACCTTGAAGCGCACCATGTGGCGCGCGCTTTCGCGCACTAGCTGCTGCTGATAGTCGGTGACTGCGTGCTTGGCGATGACTTCGGCCGCCATCTTGGTGTGTTCCTGGTCGGCGATGGCATGCACGGTGAAAAACTGTATCTGCTCATCATTGAGGCCGTAGTGCTTGCGCAGGGCGGCAATATGCTCTTCGGAATAACGGCACACCATCGTCTCGTTGACAAGCGCGGAGGCGCGATTTTCCGCTGCCGAGCCAAGCAGCATGCCGTGGATGGTCTTGCTCGTGTGCGCCAGGCATTCGAAGACCGGCGTCGCCTTTTGGAAGTCCTCTTCCTGCAGGCCGATGGCGAGGCCGAACTTCTTGGCCAGATCGGGATGATACTGCTCCTCGTTCAACTGGTAGAGAAAATATTTGAATAGA
>JACPFE010000516.1 GCA_016183145.1 Deltaproteobacteria bacterium
GGTTATAAATAAGTTAACATACCCCCTCACCCTAACCCCCCGTGGAGTATTTACCACGGTCGAGACTGTAGACCCGATCGAGTAGCTACTCCACGGGGGGGAGAGGGAAGCTAAGAAGTCTCCCCTCCCTTGACGGGAGGGGATTAAGGGGAGGGTGATTTTATGTCAACATGATAATTGCTTTCACTATAGTTGAGTTATGCCTAGCCCTCGTCTTCTATCCAATTGCGTAGCAGGTCTTCAACCGGGAACCAGCGTCCTCGTGGCTATGTCCGGAGGTGTGGATTCATCCGTGGCCGCGGCGCTGCTAAAGCAAGCGGGCTTAAACGTCTTCGGCGCCCACATGATCTGCTGGGACGACTGCGATTGGAAGGAGGAGAGGCGCGATGCATTGCGCGTCGCGCTGCAATTGGGAATACCTTTTTCGTCCTTCGATTTCCGCGATGGTTATCGCGAGCGCGTGTTCGATTACATGATCCGTGAATACGCCGAGGGCAAGACCCCCAATCCCGATGTCATGTGCAACCGCGAAATCAAGTTCGACCTGTTTGTCGAAAAGGCCAAGGAGTTGCGGATCGATTACATCGCGACGGGGCACTACGCAAGGTTGAATCACGACGGGACGCGCCCGGTTTTGTCGGAAGCCTTGGACAAGTCTAAAGATCAGTCCTATTTCTTGTGGGCGGTCGAACCGCGGCAACTCAGTCGCTGCCTTTTTCCCCTGGGAGATTACACCAAAGAAGAAGTGCGGCAAATCGCTCGCAGCCTCAGCCTTCCCACCGCCGAGAAGAAGGATTCCCAGGGTCTTTGTTTCGTCGGCAAAGTCGACTTCGGTTATTTTCTTCGGGGCTACCTGCCCCGCCAAGAAGGAATCGTCGCCAACTCCCGGGGCGATGTTTTGGGGAAACATGACGGTATCGCCTTTTACACCATCGGCCAGCGCCATGGTCTCGGCATCGGCGGGAGGGTTCCCTACTACGTGGCGGAAAAGAAACTCGACACCAACGCTTTGATCGTCGGTGAAGGAGCCGACGATCCGGTTCTGTTTAAGAGTGTCATACGAGTTCATCGGCTCAATTGGCTGTCCGACTTTCGTGGCGGGAGCTGTGACGTGCGAATCCGCTACCGCCAACCGAGAGTCCCCGCGGTCGTGGAAGAGGATAACGGCGGGGTGCGGGTCGTTTTCGCGAAGCCTCAACGCGGCGTGGCGCCCGGCCAGTCGGCGGTCTTCTATAGGCAGGAAAGGTTGCTCGGCGGCGGAGTGATTCTGTAGCGCTCAACCGGAGTGCCCCCCTGCGTCTAACTGTCCGTGGAGCCCCACGGGCAAGGCCATGTGGCACCTTCCAGTACGCCCGTGGGGCGAAATCTTGAGCGAGAGCCTCCCGGCCAAGACCGGGGGCTCGATTCGAAGGGCGGATTTGGGCACCTGAGGACCAGAGGGCGGTTACGGAAAAGCCTGCCGATCATTCCTAATGAAAGGAAATTTCTCGGTTATTTTCGCATCTGTGGCAGATTTCCCGAGCCAGAAGACGCGATCAATGGCCATTTCATGCGGTACGAGAATTGCTAATTTTCAACAGTTTAGCGGGGGACCAACCTAACGCGGCGCGGTTTTCGCCGGCTGCTTCATAGGGTGAGTCGCGGCCCTGATGAGATTTTGACCGAAGTACCCAGGGGTCTATGTCACCACGCTGGCTTATAGCTCTGGCGATAATCACGGCTCTCGCCTTCTCGACTGTATATGCCAACCTCTATCGCGACGATTGGTACTTTACCCGGGAGGAAATCGAAGCCGCTTATCGCTATCAATTGAACTTCGGAGAGCGAATCAACAATCCGCTCAAAGGAAGAAAATGTCTCTTTGGCGACAAGAAAATCCGGGTTCAACACCGCGGCCGGGAATTCTGGCTCTCTTGCCGCTTCATCAACCAAACCATCACCCATCTCACGGAAATGCTCGAAGCTGGGGCCGCCAAATTTCTGTTCTCCTTGGATGCGAACCACGCTCACCTCGGCGTACCGGCGGCGGTATGGGAGGAAAAATACGCCAAGCTCCCGCCGGATCAGATTCTGCCGGCCATTTTTGAGGACCCGTCACTGGTGGCTCTCTATCATACCGCCGAACATCTGGCGGCCGCCGATCCGAAAACCGGCAAAGTCGATCCGAAGAACAGGGAGTGGAAAGACAAGCGCAACGTCATCGGTTACTACGATGGGCGGCGCATCAAGATTTTACCACCCCATCCGGGAGGCGCCGGGGTCGGCCTGCCGGACTCTTATCATTCATACGGAGGTTTCAGGTTTTTGGCGAGCCCCGGCGGCCAGCTCAATCTCTTTCACAACGGCGGCGTGACGGTTTTCGATATTTCATTGGACTTCGGCGAAACCACCGACGATCCCGACAGCGTGTTATAGCGCTACGGCTCTTGTACAGGATTTTCTCGCCCTCGCGGCCAGATTACCCGAGATATTCAACCGGCAGCGGTACTTCCTGCACCGAACCGTAAACCGCGCGCATGCTGTAGGCCCGCGCGCCAGGCTTCGACGCGATCACGCGATGAAGCTCGGTGCCTCTGAAGTGAACGCCGGTCCAATCTTCGATCGCCAAGCCGGCGGCAATCTCTCCACTTGCGAGCAGTCGATGATAAGAAGGGCGGCGCTGGGGCTCGCCATCGTAGTGCGGGCAGCAACTGCCGGGAAGAAAGCCGAGGCAGTGGAGCGGGCGCAACTCATCCGAGAACGAATCCGTCATCCCCTGCTCGAACCAGCAGATCGCCCCCGCGCTCACGCCCGTGAGCACGACACCGGCCTCCCACGCCTCGCGAAGAATTTCCGTCACGCCCCAATCACGCCAGACGGCGAGCAGGGTCTTCGTGTTGCCACCGCCGACGTAGATCACATCTTGATTGAGCAGGAACGTGCGCAATTCCGGCGTCCGCTTGAAAAATGTCAGAACCGACGGCCGGCAGCCAAGCTTTAAGAACGCCGCGTAGAAACTCGACAGGTAGTGATCCGGCTCACCGCTCGCCGTGGGAACAAAGCAGACGCGCGGGCTCTCAACGCCGGTTTGTTGAATCACGTACTTTTCCAGAGCGAGATTCTCCGAGTCCCGATAGAAGCCGCCGCCGCCGATGGCGATGATCTGTCGAAGTTTATTCGCCATGGAATTATGTACCTCCAGCAGAGCCGGAGGCTTGAATTGTGATCAGCCTGAGGCTGACTGGCTGGCTACACCGGCAATAACAATGAGTGACTCTTACTTCCTCTCCCTCTGGGAGAGGATTGAGGTGAGGGCTACTTGCTCGCCGGCCCTCACCCCTGCCCTCTCCCAAAGGGCGAGGGTGGAATCGAGAGATGGTCTTGTCTCGAATCTGCCCCTGCGGAATCAACTCGAAACTGCCAGAGCTAGCTAGTCCCGTAGTCAACCTCTATGAGTTCCCCAGCAGAGCTGGGGGTTTACCTACGATTAAATTACTTGGCCGACTTTACCGCAAGAAACTCCCCGTTGCCCACCGGCACGAGGCTCGTCACGAACTCCGCGTCGGCTTTCACCAGCGCGATGAACGGCGCAATTTCGACCGGATGAGAGGTGGCGTTATCGACAACGAGCAGTCCGCCGGGGCGGAGCACGCGCCGTAAATTGGGCCACCAGCCCGGATATTCCGGGCGCTCCGAATCCAAGAATATCATATCGAAGGCGCTATCGGCTGCGCGTTCAAGCAGGCGACCGGCTTCGTCATGAACTTGTGAAATATAAGAGGCCAGGCCTGAACGCGCGAAGTTCGTCGTGGCAAGGCCGATCTTGTACTGAGACTTTTCCACCGTCGTCACCGATCCGCCGATGGCCCGCGCCGCGCTCGCCAGCCAAAGCGTCGAATAGCCGTTCGATGTGCCGATTTCCAGCACCCGGCGCGCAAGCGTCGCTCGGACCAACACAGCGAGGAACTCGCCCGTGTCGCGGGTGATGTTGAGCATCTTGCGCGGCCGATCGACCGTCGAGCCGTCGTTGTCCTTGCCGAACTGCTCAAGCTCGGCAAGCAAATTTTCTAACGGATCAGCCATCCTGTTTCCGATCGAAGCACCAGGTGTGGTGCCAACCGATTCGGGATATTTCCATCCCCCGGCCGAATCCCGCCCGAACTGCCATCGCACTGAGCGTTGCAGTGGTTTCCGGAAAGTCGTTGCCTCGGATATGGGCGCAAAGGAAATCGACTCTCGCAATTCGACCGCAGCCACGCGCAATAGCGATCGAGATAAATCGGCCGATCCCCCCCTTCTTCCCGCATCGTGTCGATCAGCAACAGGATTCCGTGCTTGCGCAGCCGCTCGTAAGCCGACTGAAAAAACATTTCCTTCTCCGCAGTGGCAAGATGATGCAGGGCGAAGCTGGTAAAGACAGCGTCGAACTTTTCGCGGCTCGCTCTCAATCCCTCGAGCAAATCCCCCAGACGCAATTCGACCGGACAACTGAGGGGAGCTAGATTCTGCTTGGCGTGCGCCAGCGCCACGTCGGAGAGATCGTAGCCGACGTAACGGCTGATCGAACGTCCCTGCAACGCTCGCGCTAAATGGCGCGCGCTGCCGCAGCCGAGATCGAGTAGCGTAAACGGTTGGGTAGCATAACGGTCGGCGAGAAAGCTTTGCACATCGCGATAAATGTTGTCGTGATGCATATAATTGTGGTCGAGCACTTGATCATAGACCGACCACTCGTCGAAAAAATTGTTCGCGACGCTTTTCACTCTATACCATCAAATTGAGCCAGTTGTTTGCGGCCTCGATTTTCACTTCACTGCCGCCCTAATATCTAGCCAAAAGTCCTTGAAATTCGGAAACGAAGAAAGGATCGGAAAAACCATGTCTCCCGCAAAGACGCGAAGTGACGGGGCGAGGCCCGTCATCCCGA
>JACPFE010000517.1 GCA_016183145.1 Deltaproteobacteria bacterium
CCTGGGTTCCGTCATACCCGCGAAAGCGGGTATCCAGGCTAATTCGGCGCAACAAACCTGGATTCCCGCGTGCGCCGGAATGACGAGTCGAGGAGGGCACCATGGGGAAGGAAATCCCTCCATTTTCATCCTCGGCGGGCGAGCGTAAGATCATGGCCCACTTCGTGGTGAAATCAGTTTTCACTTTTTGGTTGCGGCTTTGCCGCGCTGGGTCTCTGTGGTGAAGAGCACTTCACAGGAAACCCAGAAGACCCGCCGCTACAAGCTTACGTCGGCGGGCAGCTCGGATGGTCGCGCGATCGCCGCGGCGAAGGGATCCGGCGCCACCACGGCGCCTTCCGGCCAGCGCGAGCAAGTGACTTTTTCATAGCGCGAGTCGGCCTCCAGGCACCAGTTGCACGAAGTGCAGTGCACGATCTCTCGCGACTTTTCCGCTCTTGCCTTAATCGGCCAGTCGGGGTCGCAAAGCAGCGGGCGGCACAGGCCGATCAAATCCGCCTTGCCCTGCGCCAAAATCTGCTCCGCTTCATGGGGCGTGCGGATCTTTCCCGCGGCGACCACCGGCACGTTAAAGCCGCTGCGGCGCACCTGTTCGCGGATCGCCTGAGCCAAATGCACGTGGGTCATGTCAGGGAACCACCACCAGGGACTCATGCGATGGCCGCTATAGCCCGACATCGGATCGGGCGGCATGTTGGGCTGCGGCGGCGCCGCGTCTTCGAAGCGGCTGCCGGCGGAGACGCTGATGTAATCAACCCCCAGCCGCGCGAAGCGCTGCGCCACCCGCGTGCTTTGCAGTAGGGTGCTGCCGCTGGCGGTGAAGTCTTCGCCGTTGATTCTGATGCCCACGGGATAATCGTCTCCGACCTCCGCGCGCACCGCTTCGAATACCTGAGCCGGCAAGCGCATCCGGTTACCCAGTTTGCCGCCGTACTCATCGGTCCTGCCGTTGGAGCGGGAAATAAAGGAAGCGAGCGTGTAAGCGTGCGCCATGTGAACTTCGATGAAGTCGAAGCCGGCGGCGACCGCGCGCCGGGCCGCTTGGACATGCTGCGCGACGATCACCGGCAGCTCCTCGGGTTTGAAGTCCTCCACCTTCTGTCGCCAGCCGCTGCGCGCGATTTTTAAGAAATGCATGATCTGGATGCCGATCTTGGTTTCCGGGTTGGCGCTCCGAACCGCATCCACGAGCCCCTTCAATCCGTCGGTCAACGAGTCGTCGCTGATGCGCAAATTGAACGAGCTCCGCGACGGCAGGACCACCGCCGCTTCGCGTCGCTGATGCGCAAATTGAACGAGCTCCGCGACGGCAGGACCACCGCCGCTTCGACCACGAGCAAACCGACGCCGCCTTTGGCTTCCCGCTGATAGCGCTGCTTGAGCGCATCGGTGACCAGCCCGTCCTCGGTGGCCAGTCCCGACACCATCGAAGTGCGCATGATCCGGTTGGGAGACGTGATCCCGCGCATCGTTATCGGAGAAAAAAGACTTTCATACGGCATCGTCTCTACCTCCTCGCTCCCGGTTCAAAGTTCAAAGTTTTGATCATCAGGGTTTGCTGTACAGGAGTATTCACCACAGAGGCACGGAGTTCGCAGAGGTCGGAGAATTTCCTAATCAAAAACCCCTTTCTCCGCGCCCTCCGCGTCTCCGCGTGATATCTTCTTTCCTTTGTGTCTTTCGTGATCTTCGTGGTGAAAAATCCATTCTTCCTTAGCGTCCTTTGTGTCCCTTCGACGTCGCTCAGGGCATGCTTTGCGGGAGGCATGGTTTTTCCGATCTCTTCTTCATCTCAAAGTTTCAAATAACTTTGCCGAGAATTTTTTCTCCCCACTTCTTAAGCAGCTCGGCCCTTAGCTCCGGGCTGGTTTCCGCCACCGGGTAAAATTTATCTTTCCACTCGTAGGGCTTGCAGGCGTCGATGATGCAGCGCGAGTTGAAAAGCTTCTGATCGACGGGCAACGCCGGATCGGCGGAGCTCGACCAGGCGCGGCGCACGATTTCCACGGAGCGTTCCGGTTCCGAGCGCGTGGCGAGCGCCCAGAGAACGTCATGGGTATTCGAAGGGTCGATGTCCTCATCGACGACAATGACGTACCGTCCGACGTAGGCTCCCGAGTGAACTTGAGAGGCGAGAAGCCCGGCCTGCCGGGCGTGACCGGCATAACGTTGCTGGATGGAGACGATAGTGAAGAGGCGGCTGCCGCCCGCCTCATGGCACCAGACTCCCTTGACGTCGGGAACGCCGGCCTTCTCCAACTCATCCCACAGGAGCCCGGAGCGCACGATACTGCGGTAGAAAGAGTACTCGTGCGGCGGCCGAGACGGCTGCGCGCAAGTTAAAATGGGGTCGGTGCGATGCATGATTCTCTTGACGTGGATGACCGGCTCGGGAACTTTCTCCAAGCCCCGGTTGGCATAATAGCCGGCCCATTCTCCAAACGGCCCTTCGTCTTGAAGCTCGCCGGGATAGCACTCTCCTTCCACGACGATTTCCGCCGTAGCCGGAATCGGCAAGCCGGTGTGCGGGCCGGTCATGACGGCGATCGGCTCTCCCTTGAGCGCTCCCGCGTAGCCGTACTCCGACACGCTCCAGGGAATTTCCGAGGCTGCGGCGAGGTAGAGCGCCGGGTCCACGCCCGCGGCCACGACCACCTTCATCGGCTGGCCGCGCTCGAAATAAAGATCGCGGTGAATCCGCCCATGTTTGCCCCCCGTGATGTGCAACCCCAAGCTGTCTTTGCCGTGAACCATGCAGCGGTAGGTGCCGAGATTGTACCAACCCTCGTCGGGGTGCTGCGTGAGCACCACATGGGCGGTGCCGAAATATCGGCCGCCGTCTTTCTCGTGGTGAAACGGGCTGGGAAATTTATACAGATCGATTCGATCTCCCTCCATGACGTTTTCAGCCACCGGCCCTTGCTTCACGGTTACCGGTGGAATGACCTGCAAATCGCGTATCTTCTCATGGAACGCCCCGACGAAATCCATCATGCCGCCATACTCCAGCGGCAGGTTCACCGTGAGCGCAAGCCGCTTTACGGAACTCAGCATGGCAAATAGAGCCCGCGTTCCCTTGGGATAGCCGCGAATTTCGTCGAAGAGAATCGCCGGCACGTTCTTTTTCGCCTCGCGGACAATGATATCGCAGAGCCCGCCGATCTCGAGGTTCCAATCCGCGCCGTTCAAACGCAGCACTTCGCCGAAACTATCCACTTGCCTGAGCCAGTCTCTTAGATCCGCGTATCCCATGAGTCGCCTTTCTCCTCAGAGTTCAATTTTCAAAGTTCGGCTTTTCCGGGTTTCCTATAGGTAAAATGCTGAAGAGAGTCTCCACCACGAAGGCACGAAGAACACGAAGGTTTCGGATATTCCTCGCGCCAAGGCGCCAAGCATGCCCTGAGCAAGGTCGAAGGGACGCTAAGTGAGAGGCCCAAGGGCTGTCATCCCGAGGGAATGCGAGGGATCTAGGAAAGATTTCTCTCTTCGTTCGAAATGACAATGCTCTTCCTTTGCGCCTTTGCGTCTTTGCGAGAGATATTCCGAGACCGACCGGTGCGCGAAGCGCACCCCACGAAAACCTTTGTGTCCTTCGTGGTGAATCCGACTTTTCTGATTTTGGTTGCGGCTTCGCCGCGTTGAACCCGGAACATTGAACCGTGAACCG
>JACPFE010000518.1 GCA_016183145.1 Deltaproteobacteria bacterium
AAACTCTTCACCTAAATCGGATGTCATTCCGGCCAACCCCGGTGAAAACCGGGGGCGAGCCGGAATCCAGCTTCCGGAAAGGGGACAGGCAACTTTTTCGAAGCCGAAAAAGTAGCCAGTCCCCCGCTGGATTCCCGCCCTTCGACCAGGCTCAGGACATGCTTGCGCGGGAATGACGACAAGAGGAGCGCCGGCTTCTTCATTGCGTTTCGCAGCACGACGCTAGATGCTTTCTTACCTCCTCAATAGGCTCGCACAGCTCGTTCCGGTTCTCATCGGCTGCTCGCTGCTGGTTTTTCTCGCTCTCCAGTTTCTGCCCGGCGACGCCGCTCAGGTGTTTCTTGGCGAGCGCGACTTCACCCAGGAAGACTATCAGGCGATGCGCGAGTATCTCGGCCTCGATGAGCCGCTCTACGTCCAGTACGCCAAGTACGCCAAAAACGTCCTGCGGGGCGACTTCGGCCGCTCGGTGCGTACCCACGAGCTGGTATTGCCGGCAATCCTGGAGCGCTTGCCGGCGAGCTTGACCTTGGCCGCGGCGTCCTTGTTCGTCGCTCTCGTCATCGGCATTCCCGTCGGCGTCCTGTCCGCGGTGAAACCCTACTCGCGCCTGGACCAGGGCAGCATGATCGGCGCGCTCTTCGGCGTCTCCATTCCTAACTTTTGGCTGGCGCTGATGCTGATTTTAGTCTTCTCGCTTTACTTGGACTGGCTGCCCGCTTCGGGCCGGGGCACACCGCCGGATCTGAAGCATATCGTGCTGCCGGCCATTGTCTTGGGCAGCGCCTACGCGGCGACCATCTGCCGTCTGACCCGCTCCTGCATGCTCGAAGTGCTTAATTATGATTTTGTGCGTACGGCGCGGGCCAAGGGGCTGCTCGAGTTTTTGGTCATCAACAAACACGCCTTTCGCAACGCGCTGATTCCCGTGGTCACCGAGGTCGGCATCTCCATCGTCGGCTTGATCGAGGGAAGCACGGTGATCGAAGTCGTCTTCGCCTGGCCGGGCATCGCGCGCATGGCTTACCAGGCGGCGCTCTATCGCGACTTTCCGATGTTGCAAGGCTGCGTCCTGATGGTGGCAGCGCTGTTTGTCGTGGTCAACCTGGCGGTGGACGCGCTTTACTATTACCTCGATCCGAGAATCAAATTCGCCGGAGCGGCCCATGAAGGCTGAGGCGTTGCTGGACGTCGCCATGCCGAGGAGCGCGAGCCCAAGCCGCTGGCGCGCCTATGGCCGGCAGTTTTTGCAAAATGGCTTGGGGATGTTCGGCGCGGCGATAAGCCTGCTGATTACTGCGATCGCGCTGGTCGCTCCTCTGATCGCGCCCTATGATCCGATTCAGGTGAACCCGGACAAAATCTTCGAGGCGAGAAGCTGGAGCCATTGGCTCGGCACCGATGAGTTGGGACGCGATCTGTTTTCCCGCCTGATCTACGGCGCGCGCATCTCGTTTTTCATCGGCATCGTTGCGGTGGTTTTCAAGACCATCGTCGGCACCGCCGTCGGCCTGGTCACCGGCTATTTCGAAGGTGCCGTCGATCACGTGCTTATGCGGCTGTTGGACGTGCTCTACGCTTTCCCCCGGACCCTGCTCGCGCTTTTGATCCTGGCCATCGTCGGACCGAGCATCCCCGCGCTGATTTTTGTCATCGGCTTGGGCGGCATCCCGCAGTTCGCCCGCATCGTGCGCGGCGCCGTGCTTTCCGCCAAGCAAAACGAATACGTCGTCGCGGCCCGTTCCCTGGGTTCCACCAGCTCGCACATCTTGTGGCGTTATCTTCTGCCCAACGTGTCGGCGCCGATCCTGATCCTTTCCAGTTTGAGCCTGGCGCGCGCCATCACCGCGGAGGCAAGCTTGAGCTTTCTCGGTTTGGGCGTGGACCCGACGCTGCCGACCTGGGGCGGGATGCTGCGCGCCGGCGGTCCCTATCTGCGCCTCTATCCCCATCTGGCGATTTTTCCCGGACTGCTTATCATGTTGGCAGTCTTGGGATTTAATGCTATGGGAGATGCAATCAGGGACATTTTGGACCCACGCATGCTGAGCCGCGTGCGCGGCGGCCGGGCCGGATAGCCGACGCTGAAATTGATGCCTCAATGAGCGAACTCATTCGCGTTAAAGATCTGCACACGTCCTTTTTTACTCCCGAAGGCGAGATCCGCGCCATCGACGGCGTGAGCTTCGCCATCGACGAGGGGGAAACCCTTGGTCTCGTGGGCGAGTCGGGCTGCGGCAAGAGCGTCACCTCGCTTTCAATCATGCGCCTGATCGCTTCGCCACCGGGAAAGATCGTCGGTGGCGAAATTTTCTATCGCGGCCGGGACCTGCTCAGGCTCAACAACGAGGAGATGCGCAAGATCCGCGGCAACGAGATCTCGATGATCTTTCAGGAGCCGATGACCTCGCTCAATCCGGTCTTTACCGTCGGCAACCAGATCGGCGAAGCGATCAAGCTGCACCAGGGGCTGGGCAAAAAAGAGACCCGCGCGAAAACCATCGAGATGCTGCGGCTGGTCAAGATCGCCGACCCCGAGTCGCGCGTCGACGCCTATCCGCATCAGTTGAGCGGCGGCATGCGCCAGCGCGTGATGATCGCCATGGCGCTGTCGTGCAATCCGAGTCTCCTGATCGCCGACGAGCCGACCACGGCGTTGGATGTGACGATCCAGGCGCAAATTTTGGAATTAATCAAAGAGCTGCAGCAGAAGATCGGAGGCATGGCGCTGTTGCTGATCACCCATGATTTGGGTGTGGTCGCCGAGCAGGCGGACGACGTTGCGATCATGTACGCCGGAAAGCTCGTCGAGAAAGCCCCGGCGCTGGCCATCTTTACGCGGCCGCTGCATCCGTACACCGTCGGTTTGTTGCATTCGCTGCCTGGCGCCGGGGGCGCGAAGAAAAAACGGTTGGATGCGATTCCGGGCATGGTGCCGAGCCCGCTCAATCTGCCGAGCGGCTGCCGCTTCCGCGACCGCTGCCCGAAAGCCGCCGGTATCTGCGCCGAAGGCGAGCCCGAGCTGCTTGAAAAGGAAACCGGCCATTGGGTGGCGTGTCATTTTCCGGGGTGAGGTGGGGGGGATCGAGGATGGAGGATTGAGGATGGAAGATGGAAGGTCGAAGATAAAAGACGGAGGATGGACGAGAAATTAGCGGATCGCGATCCTCGATCCTCTATCCTCCATCTTCGAAATTATTATGAGCCTACTCGAAATCCGCGATCTAAGAAAACACTTTCCCGTCGGCGAGGGATTGTTCTCGCGCAACAAAGGCGCGGTTAAAGCCGTTGATGGCGTCAATCTCACCGTGGAAGAGGGCGAGACCCTGGGGCTCGTGGGCGAGTCGGGGTGCGGCAAATCGACGTTAGGGCGGACGATTCTACGGCTGATCGAGCCTACCGGCGGCGAGGTGATTTTCCAGGGAAAGAATCTCTTGGCGATGCCGCAGCGGGAGCTGCGCGATATGCGCCGCCAGATGCAGATTATTTTCCAGGACCCCTACGCGTCGCTCAACCCACGCATGCGCGTGGGCGATATCGTCGGCGAGGGGTTGGAAATTCACAAGCTCGCCAAGGGCAAGGCCAAGCGCGAGCGCGTTATCGAGCTGCTCCACCAGGTCGGCCTGCGGGAAGAGCATTACGACCGCTATCCTCACGAGTTCAGCGGCGGCCAGCGCCAGCGCATCGGCATCGCCCGCGCCCTGGCGGTGAATCCCAAATTCATCGTCTGCGACGAGCCGGTGTCCTCCCTCGACGTGTCGATTCAAGCTCAGATCATCAATCTCCTGCAAGAGCTGCAAGAGAAGATGCATCTCACGTATCTATTCATCTCCCACGACCTCCGCGTCGTCGAGCATATCAGCCATCGCGTCGCGATCATGTACCTGGGCAAGATCGTCGAGATCGCCAAGAGCGACACGATCTATCAAGAGGCCAAGCACCCTTATACCAGAGCGCTGCTCTCGGCCGTGCCGATTCCCGACATGAGCAAGAAAAAAGAAAGAGTCGTGCTGGAAGGCGATGTGCCGAGTCCGGTGAATCCCCCATCGGGCTGTACTTTTCACCCCCGTTGCTCCTACCGTGAGGCAATTTGCGACAAAATCGAGCCCCCCTTGGAATTCTACGCGGGTGGCCACGGCGTTTCCTGCCATGTCTTCGGCCCCAACAAGCGGGCGTAGGCTGTTCAAAAAGTTCAAGACGTTCAAATCGTTCAAGACGTCTGTAGAAGGGGACTGGCTACTTTTCAGTATTTTTGAAAAGTTGCCTGTCCCCGTTTCTTGCCAAACCGTGCAGAGAAAGGGTGCTCCCGTTTCCCGGGCCGAAGGACTCCACTCACCTTACGAAGTAGTTGATTTATCGGCGCTTGATGATACACTGACCCTTAATCTACACAGCCGGGAAAAGGCAGAGAATTTTTTGAAGGCCTCTCGGGAGCGATTCCGAGGGGTTTTTATTTTGTCCAGGAGCGAAGTGTATGGCAGACGCAAGCGTCCCTATGACCACCAAAGGATACCAATTCCTGGTGGAAGAGTTGAAGCGGCTGAAGAGCGTCGAGCGTCCCAAGAACATGCGCGAAATCGAAGAAGCGCGGGGTCACGGCGATCTTTCCGAAAACGCCGAGTTCCACGCGGCCAAGGAACGGCAGTCGCTGCTCGACTTGCAGATTCGCGATATCGAAGACAAGGTGGCGCGGGCGCAGGTCATCGAAATTTCCAAGCTCTCCGGGGACAAAGTGGTGTTCGGCGCCACGGTGGCATTAACCGATGGTGATACCGGCGATAAGGTGGTATATCAGATCGTCGGCGACCATGAGGCGGAGCCGAAGAACGGAAAGATTTCCATTAGCTCTCCCGTCGCCCGCGCCCTGATCGGCAGGAGCGAGGGAGACGAGGTCCAGGTCCGCACCCCCACGGGCGTCCGTTCCTTCGAGATTCTGAGCGTCGAGTACATCGAATAGGATTATAGCTTGGGTGGGGCGGGCCTTACTGGAAAGGAATCATGTCCTTTTCAGCCGCAAAGGCTGCTGCTTTTCCAACCCGGTTGCGCAAGTTGCGCCCGGGCGCGCCTGCTCGCGCTCATTGCATCCGGCATTTCTCTACCGGATTCCGCTTGGGCGTGGCCCTTCGACTCGAGCCCCGGCCTTGGCCGGGGGCTCTTGCTCAGGATTCCGCCCCACGCGCGTACCGAAAGGTACGACAGGCTTGCCCGTGGGGGCTCCACTTTCAAAAATGTTACAGGCTTTTAGC
>JACPFE010000519.1 GCA_016183145.1 Deltaproteobacteria bacterium
AGAAATCCCGGAAGAACCTCAAAAATAGAGCGGCTGTTGTTGATGATGTTCATCAAGGCCGGCGCGCCGGTTGCCGCCAGCACGAGGACCGGACTCGAGCCCGCATTCACCAGCCGGTGCCAGCAGTTCACCGGCACCGAGAAGAGGCTGCCGGGTTGCCATTCGAATACTTGCCGCCGTGACGCGTTTTCTTTCCAGACCTCCGTCGATCCCCGGCCCTCGACCACGTAGTAAAGCTCCTCGTAGAGATGGCGCTCGGGCTTGAGCTCCGAGCGCGGCGCGATCTCGACAACGTACATCCCCCAGACCGCTTCCGTGCCGTCGAGCTGGATATAGCTCCCCCGCCCTCCCAGACGTGGCCAGGACGACAGCGGCAACTCGCGAACGTCATACAACCCGATCCCCCGCACGACCGGAATCCCTTCCTCCGCCATAAACCGCTCATACGGCGTCGGCTGCCGCGTCCAACGCACCCGCCCCGCCCGCTGTTGTTCGTTCGCTTGCTGGTTCATCACAGCTCTCCTCAACCTCGGATTTCATTAACACCGTAGGCCCACATGAGCCTACGCGCTCAGCAACGGAGCGATGGCTGCCACATCTTGAACCTTCTCCAGCCCCAGGACGAAATCGGTCGCGTCGTCGATCTTGGCTTTTGCCAACGGCTTCGCGGCATAGCCGGCCATGACACCAAAGCTCTTTACCAACTCATCGGATGTCACCGGATTCTTCGGATTGCCTCTGGGATATTCAACCCGCTCAGAGAAAGATTTTTTTGCGCGGGTCATGATTTCCACGAGTTGGGGTTTTACATCCATCGGTCCTTTATCCAACTCGGGATCGAGGACCGTCTTCACCCGGCCCGCCATCGCCAAAACCTGTTCGCTGCGCAACTTAGCCTCGGTGAACTCTTCCAAGGAAAGCCGGCCAAACAGCAAAGTCGCCGCCACGGTGTATGGAATGCTGAACTGCGCATCGACGACACCCTCCGGTCGGTATTTCTTCTTCTTGTCTTCGTCGGTCCAGCCACCCACCGAGCGCATATCTCGCTCGCCGATGTGGACTCGAACTTCCTCGATGTCTTCGGAGCGAATCGAATGCTCGCGCAGCAATTTCAAAACGCCAGTGACGGCGGGATGCGTGTAGCGACAAGAGGGAAAAGGTTTGGGCCCTACCTCGACGATCTCAAAGCGACTCCCAAGCTGATCCGTAATCGCGTCGTAATCCCCCTCTTGTCTGTAAAAGAAATTGAAATAGCCGCCCCTTCCCTGCAACACTTCCCCCGCTCCCGGGAATCCGGCTCTTGCGAGCAGCGCCGCCAACACGCCGCTCTGGGCGGCGAAACCGATCCCGAGCCGTTTGGTCAACGACGGCGAGACTGTGCTATTGCCGGTGAAGGACACTCGACAGTAAGCGATCCCCAAGGTGTCGGCCATGCCGCTCTCATCCAACCGGAGGACTTTCCCGCATGCCACCGCAGCGGCGAGCGGGCCCAGCGCGATCGCCTGGGCGTGGACGGGTTTGGGATTAGTCGCCAGGCCCAAACGAATGCCAAAATCAACACCGACACAAACCGCAGCGAGAAAATCCTTGCCGCTGACACCCCCGATTTTTTCGGCCAGTGCCAGCGCCGCGGGGACCACGGCGACCGTCGATTTATAGGCGATGCGGTCGTCGTTGATATCGAGCTCGCGGCTATGCGCCATGGTCGCGTTGACCAATGCCGCTGCCGGAGCCGGCAATTTCTCGCCCCGCACCAGCACCGTGCTTTCGTTGCCGGCACCGAACGCGCGCGCGCCGGTAAACACTTCTTCGGCTCCGGGCGCGCTGGAACCGGCGAGCACCGTTCCGAGGGTGTAAAGAATATGCTCCTTGGTCGAGCGGATTGCGTCGTCGTTTAGAGCGTCGTAACCGACCCGGGCAAAGTAGCTGGTGAGCGTTTTCGTTAAAGTTCCACTGCCGATCATCGTTCAACCTCAACCCGACGGCGGACCGTTAGGAGTTGTTAAAAACTAAATTTTCCAATTGTTTATTCTGTCATTCTGAACGCAGCGTAGCGGAGTGAAGAATCTCGACCGAGATCCTTCGCGTTGCTCAGGATGACAGACCCTCGCGTGACAATACATTTGTTAACTTTATTATTTCTCAAACCGTTAGCGATACAACCGGTCGATGTATCCGGACTTATCCAACTCTTCGAGAAATCGCGTATCAACGAATTCCTTGGGATCGGCCGTTTTCGCCGCGGGGATTTGATCGCTCAGATCGTTCAGGATTGTCTTGATACCTTCGATCGTCGGGTAGGGCTTGCTCAAGGCAACGCGCTTGAGAAGCTGGTAGGTCTCTTCAAGTTCGTGGTCATTGTTGAGACGCATATGCCGGTTGATCGCTTTTTTCGCGACCTGAGAATTTGTCCGCATCAGGTGAATGCCGTCGACGAACGATTTTACCACCCGCCGGGCAATGTCCGGATTCTTGCCGACAAATCTCTGCGTGGTCACCAACCCGGTATGTTGAAATGGAACGTTCATTTCTTCCAGATTCGCCAGAACATTCATGCCGGCTTCGACTGCTTTCTTGTAACGCGGCGGCTGCAACAGCGTCGCATCGACCACTTTGCCCAACAACGCAGGGAGCAAAGTGGCTTCGCTGCCGATTTGAATAAAGATCACGTCTTTGTCAGGATTCACACCCAGTCTTGGCAGGAGCAATCGCGCCGCGCGATCGATAGCCGCGCCGTAACGGGAGGTGCCGATCCGCTTTCCTTTAAGATCGGCGGCGGCCTTGATCTCGGAACGAGCCACGAGCCGAAACAGCAGGCGATCGACAAAGCCCAAGACCATAACAACATCCGCGCCCTGCAATCTCGGGGGCGAAAGAAGCGCGCCGGTCATCTCGCCAAATTGGATTTCGCCGGCAATCAACGCCCGTTGGACAAGCGCGCTTTCCAGATATAGAACTTCCACATCGAGACCGTTGCGCGCGAAAATCGCACCTTCTTGCGCGATCCAAAGGGGCGCCATGGTTGCTGTGGGCGCACCGTAACCGATACGCAGTTTGTCAGCGGCGCTGCTTGACTGCGGTAAGTTCCACACGGCAACGACTAGCAGCCAGATCGCCGACATGGCAAAACGGCCCAACTCCCAAAACCTGTTCATCGACCTCATCGTTACCGCGTCTTCCCTCGTTCTACGAGCTCGCGATAAAAGGCGGTTTGCCTGACCCGGCGGACAAAATCTTCGTTCACGACATCTTCCGCACGAACGGCTTTTACTTTGGGATTCGTCGTCGCCAACAATCTCTGCATGTTTCTGATCCCGGTCATTTCGGGTGCCACGTCCAGATTGTAGAGCCACTGCAGCGCGTTGTAGCCGCTCTCCGCGTCGCGCGCGTCGGCAAGCCGTAAGTTTTTCGACAGGGATTTAATGACCGCCTCTTTGCGCGCAGGAGTTTGAACGAACGCCACCGCCTCGAGCACGCCGCGCAAAACCCCATCCGCGACTGCGGCATTTTGTTTCAGATAGGAATTGCGCCCGATCAACGCTAGCCCCTGATATGGGATAGCCGCTTTTCCGAGATCCACCAAGACACGAAAACCCCTCGCTTTCAGCGAGCTGCTAAACGTGTAGCCGAGATAAGCAGCATCGATGGTGCCGGTTGCCAATGCCTGGGCGATGACCGACTGGTCGCCGCCGATCACCATGATGTTGATCTTGTCACGCGTGGGTTCCAGGCCGAAGTGCTCGAGCGCCAGCATGGTTTGCGACCAGATGCCGCCGCCGATACTCTGCACGCCAATTCTTTTACCTTTCAAATCTTCCGGCGAGCGAATCGATGGGGCGGCGACGATGTCCCCCTCGGCCTTGTTGACGATGCCACCAAACATCGCCAGGTCCATGCCGCTGGCAGCGGCACTTAGAACCACCGACGGGATAGTGTAGATTATCTGAATCTCGCCGCCGCTCAGCGCCGCGATGGTTTGCGGTCCGGTGCGAATGTAGACTAGCTGAACCTCGACTCCATGCTTGCGAAAAAACCCTTGCTCGACACCGAGCCACAGAGCGACAACTTTCTCGTTGAACGCGGCGTGGGCCAGCCGCACGACAGGCAGTTCCGCGCTCTTGACCGTCGGGACAACCAAAATTTGGAAAATCGCGGTGAAGACAAACAGCCAAAGACGACTCTTCATCGCACTCCGAATCCCCTCAAACGTTTGCATGAGCGTGCACGCAAGCCTTCAATCCGTTACGAAGCGCTTCATCGACGCGCGCCTCGTAGTCCGCCACTTCATTAAGCAAAATAATATCGTCGTACGTCCCATGGCCTCGGCCCATGATCCGGGTCTCGGGATGCACGCTGTTGTGGGGCGCGATGGGGAGCCTGTATTTCTTCCAGGTCTCGTAGGAGGCGGTCATCAGTTCAAGGTAAAATTCCAACGGTATGCTCGGCTGCGGATGCTGCGATACGAGATTGGAACCCGGCTCACGGCGCCATTGATTGAGGCGTGGAAAAACTCCGTTCTTCATCATGAAATCAAAGCCTTCACTCGTCGATTTGACCGCGTCCTTCACCGTCGCGAATCCATGGGGTCGGGCCATCTCCACGCCGCAGACGAAATTTGGGCGCACGTTGGTCTCGCCGAATACGTCCACGGCATCGACCATCCCGCGCACCCATTGGTCCCATCCGATGCGGCGGTTCTTGCCGGGATTGATCCATTCAAACAGTTTGCGATCCCACACTTCCATATTGGCGTGATGGCCATCGACGCCAGCCGCGCGGTAACGCTTGAGCGTTTCCTTGTCCTTAGCGTTGGTCTGCAAGTAGACGTGACGCCGGTGCCCGCCCCACTTGAGCGCGGAGGCGTAGTCCAAGTAAAAACTATCTTCATCTTTGCCGTGCAGCGTTTTCAGAATCGTGCCGCCGGTAATGAGGTAGTCGATCAGCGGCGTAAAGCCGACCTCGTCGGCGGCATCCTGCTCGATGGAGCGAGCCACTTCGACCATATAGTCGACCGGTTTGACCGGCGGATTGAAGGTGAAATCTTTCGAGTCCTTCATTTGACGCGCATTGATATTGATATCGCAGAAGCGGCACTCCTCGTCCGGCCCCCAGTACTGGCAATTGCGAAACACGGTTACGAAATATCCGTAGGCGATGATTTCGTGATACGCGGTGCCGTCCTCGAACTTGCGCGTGTAGTATTTGAGCGGTCTAGGAAAAGAAACATCGCAGATCTCATGTCCGTCGAGCAAAAGCTTCGCCTTGCCATCAACCGCGTCGATCACATAAGGCGAGGTCGAGTTCAATGTTGTCTGCACCGTCACCGGCCGCAGCCCGTAGGGCCCGCCGCGCATCATGAACCATTCAGTGATCTTGCGATGTTCTTTGCGCTTCATGTCCTTCATCGGGATCAAGTCATAGGAAAAGAGCCGATAGGATTTCACCAAAGCATCGGCGGCGAGTTCGAGCGCGGCGTCGGTGAACCAATGGCCGTCGCGCAAGAGATCATGCTTGAGCACGACCTCCCGGGGCAGATCGGAATATTGTTTGAAATAGGCCTCCAGCTCGTTCAACGTCCGACCCTGTTCGACTTGAGCGACTGCTTCCATGGCTACTTCCTTTCGGATTCGAAATATCGTCGCCGTTTGCATCTTCCATAGCACCGTTCGGTTCGGATCACCAGCGAGTTTCGGCTCCGGTGGACCGGCCCTCCTGGTAGCATGGCGCGAAGTTCCTTAGCATCATCTCCTCGATCATCTTGGAAGGTAGTGCTTCCATAGAAAAATCCTTCTTGGATTTAAATTTGGGAGCAAGGCTATCACAACGAAAACGGACCGATCAGATGAGGGAAATGAACTGGGAGGTGAATCGCAATCGAGGACGTGAGTGAGAGGAACCAGCCTCACACGGCCAGCCCCACCGCGCAGCGGTTTAGTTCAACGTATTGCTGTGCGGCGGGCCAGCGCGTTGGTGAAAGATGGCACCGCGCTTACGGCCCGTCCGCACGGGCTACGGGTTAGACACTGCTTTCTCATGTAGTAGCGCCAAAAAACCCTCGGAGAAACTGCTCAGCTCCTTAAGAGTGTCCTGTGCAAATTGCTGCATTGGCCTTGAATCAATCTCGGGTGGGTGCGCCTTCATCAAAATCAGCCGACCGTCCTTTTCAGAAAGCTCCAAGGTGAACATCAGTTGATGCATCCCCTTTTCTGGATGAATGAGCTGATCCCGCGCAAAGATCACCTGGTCGATCCAGGCGCTCTTATGTTCTGATATGAGCGCGCGTAGCTTTGCAGCCGCATCTTTTCTCGTCTTCACGGCATTGTTTCTAAGCGCGTTCAGGACCCTGCCGCCGTAGCCATTTTGGTCGCGGTGAAAGCCGTCAATCGTAGCAGCCACAATCCTTTCCGTAGAAAGCAGCTGAACAATGAGATCCAGAAACGTCTTCACTCCAGAGAAGAACGCTTCAATGCGAATATGCAGGTCCGGTTGTTGCGCGAAGAACGCCAATTTCTGTAGGTCAAATTTGGCCATGCGCCACTGTTCTTGAAGCGTTTCAACGTTTTTCGCACATAGTTTATCTGCGCCGTCGCACATCTCCGAAAGTTGTGCTACGCAATGTTGCAGAACTGAGTACTCCGTCCAACAGGATTGGATTAGGCCCTTGCTGCCTCCTGACCAAGAATTCGGATTAAAAATCCCTGCGCCCACAACGCTCGAAGCGTCAACACAGATGACCGGTATTGAATTATGGGATTCCGGAGCGGTCGTCATCACTCGTTCGCGTCAATGCAGTGTCTAACGCCCGCGGTCACCGGCCGGGGCGAGCAACGCGAATCCCGTTCCGGTGTACTGCGAAGTTAGCCTGCATTGCGGACTTGGTGGTAAGCCAAGCATTTCACACGACCTCTTGGTTACGCCATCGCGTCTTGACGTGACCCTCTGAGTCCGGATCTTCGCTGAAGCGGAGAGCCGCCTCGAATTTTGTGTTGAAGCTCGCCTTGTCGAGCGAATACGTCATGCTGCCCTCGACAACAACATCCCGGTGAGCCGCTCGCCATTCCGCGAACCGCGGATACTTGGAAAGGGGGTCAGGAAAGGGGGGTCACCCATTAGCCGGCAGGTCAAGTAGGCACAGACGTTATCGTGAAAAAGAATTTTCTTCTTTCTCCCTTTTTCCCCTTCTCGCACAGGCCGTGATCTTTAGTTACGCGCCCCTGTTTTCTCTTTATGGTTGGGGTCGAGCCTGAATCTGGGTTCTAGTGCTTACGTAAGCGCCCGCCGCGAAACTAAGGCCAACCATTCTTTGTTAACAATCCCGCGTTCTCGCTCGGGAACGCCGCGGGATTTTCGAACCG
>JACPFE010000520.1 GCA_016183145.1 Deltaproteobacteria bacterium
CCGAAGGCTTTGGGCCGCAGGGCGAAGAGCGAAGGAGGGTGACTGCTTCGGCGGATTCCGCCGATGAAACTACCGATACCACAGGCGCAAGCGCGTGGAGCTTCATGCAAAAAGATTTATCCAATGCCCCCAGCATTGTCAATCGAACCGCCAGAAACGGTGGTGGTTCAGTTTGATTTCAACGCCGCATCCATGTAGGGGCCTGCGTGCCCTCCGAACGGGCAACCACATAGGGTTGCCCCTACAAAATTTGGCGAAACCGAACCCCTGCCCGCTTTTATGCGACGTTGACTTGGGACGGGCCAATCGGATACTTTCGCATTGAAGGACGGCTTACCTGGCTTTCCGAGTTTTCGCTTACACTGTTGAAGGTGAATCATGCCAAAGATCAAAGGGCTTAGCCACGTCGTGCTTTATACGAAAGACCTCGACAAAATGGTCGCGTTTTACCGGGACGTTCTTGGCCTCGTTAAATACCGCGAGCACGCCGGGCGGATGGTATTTCTAACCGCCGATCCCGACGCCGAAGACCACGAACTCGCGCTGGTCAAGGGCCGCGAAGGCGAAGCCAAAATCATTGCGCATATCGCCTGGCGCGTCGAGACGCCCGCCGACGTCAAAGCGTACTATGAACGGTTCAAGGCACAGGGAGTGCCCATTGACCACTGCGTGAGCCACGCCTACGAAGAAATGGGAAACACGGTGTCGTGCTATTTCCTCGATCCCGAAGGCAACCGTCTCGAAGTCTACGCCCTGGTCGCCGAGCGTGACGCCCAGCGCATCAACCGCCCGCTCGACTTGGACAAAACTCTTGATGAGATCATCGCCCAGGCAAGCGGGCTTGCGCCAACCGCCGGCCACTGATGGAACGGCTACAAGCGAATTAAACAACCCTCGCCTCGAAGGCGAGGGATTTCAATTCTCATCGGCTCGAAGCCGACAAGAAATATTCCCTCTCCACCACGTCTTCGTGGGGTTAGGGTGAGGGGGCAACATATGTGAACCCTCACCCCTGCCCTCTCCCGCAAAGCGGGCGAGGGTGATGTCGCTTGTCTCCCTAGGAGACATCGCGCAACATACTTCGCCTGAAGGCGAGGGATTTTAACCATTCCCGAGAGAGACATTATTTGTTTTTGCCGCAGCTCCGTTCCCGTTCATTGCAAAGAGCCGCATCGCGTTGCCGCCGAGGACTTTTTCTTTATCTTCCTCTGATAGCGCGGGCATCGTCTTGATCACTTCGACCGTCCTCGGCCAGGTCGCCACGGCGTCGCCGTGGTCGAAGTCGCTGCCGATGATGATGTTGTGGTTGGGCCAGCCGTTGATCGTGTCGGCAAGATAGGATTCCCACGACACCGCCGCGATATAGAACTGGCTAAAATATTCGCTCGGCCGTTTTTGAATGCCCTTTTTGCCTTTGAAGAATTGCTGCACGGCGATGGAAACCGTCGCTTCGCTCGGCATATGCGCGTCCAGCGTGTGCATCAGCCACGGGACCCAGCCGATGCCGCCTTCAAAGAGACCGAATTTCAACGTCGGGAATCGATCTAACAGGCCGCTAAAGATCAGCCGCGCGGCGCTGACCATGTAGGTCAGCGGAAAACCGAGAGCCGTGGGAAAGTGCTGGTATCCTTGGAAGCGCTCGCTGCCGACGAGCCAGGGATGGCTGTGCTGCAATTCGAAAACCCGAGCCGCAGGATGAAGCAGGATCGGAATTTCCAAATCAGCGATTTCTTCGTAGAGCGGAAAGAGCACTTCGTTGTCGAGATCGCCGTCGCCCCAGCCGCCGTTGAACTTCACGGCCTTGAGACCCAAATCCTTAACTGCGCGCCGCAGCTCTTTCACCGACTCTTTAATGTCCGGCAGATAAATCCACGCCACTCCGATGAAACGATCATCGCCTTGAATATCTTCGCCGACGGTGTCGTTGTAGGCGCGCGCGAGCTGGCGACCAAGTTCGGCCTCGAGCTCGTAGATCAGCGGGCGGTTATCGGGAATCAGGACTTGAACGTCGAAGCCGTCTTTCTTCATGTACTCGGCGCGTAGTGACAAACTCCAGCGTCCTTCCTTGAAAGAGTGAACCTTCTTGCCGTCTCTATAATAAGTTGCGGTGGAGCCGGGGACGACTTCGCCGTAGCGCACATATTTACCGTCGTCCTTCTGAACTTCGATGCGGCCTTTGCCCGGGTGCTTCACCTTGTCGAGGAAACGCAGCGGCCAGTAATGAGTGTCGCCGTCGATGTACATGGAAACCTCCGGTTTCGGTTTCGAGTTCAATGTTCAAGGTTTCAAGTTTTGGGTCGTCCGGAACTAGCGTGAAAGACTATTCACCACAGAGGCGCAGAGTTCACGGAGATTATTTTCTACTCCCTCTTCTCTGCGACCTCAACGCCTCAGCCTTGAAAATTGTGGCTGATCCGTCCTATGGCGGATCCGCAGTGCAATCTCCGAGTCCTTGCACTGAAATAGTTTTGGCCAGGTTAGTCACACGAAAGCCTAAATATCCCAAGTTTTTAGCCGACGCGAAACCCGAAACTAAGAAAAAGTTATCGGCGCAGCGCTCGTGGCCCATGGAGCCGCTCTGGGTGTCGTGGAAGATGATCGGCGTCTTGGTTTTTTCCAGTTCCTTCAAATCGCATCGAACTGAACGCCTTGAACCTCTTGAACGATTTGAACGGCTTGAACCGCCTTACAGTCCGTTACAATCCCAATTCCTTTTGCGCCTGCTTGACGTAGCTCTGATCGGTGTAGCGTTCCGGCGCCGGCAGCGGCTCCTTCAATACGCCGTCCCGAAACTGGACCTGGATGTTCACTTTCAGTCCTTCGAGCGTGACCGAGCCGTCGATAGGGAAGATTTTATTCTTGGTGAAATAGTCGATGCCGCGCCGCGCGTAGGGCTGCTTGACGCCCATCTCGCTGATAAATAACTCCGTCGCCTGATCCGGCTGCTCGTGAATCCAGCGCAGGGTTCTGATGTGGGCCTTGAGAAATTTAACGACCGTGGCGCGGGTCTTTTCCGCCCAGACCGGATTGACCGTGATGCCGTTGAACTGATAGGTCGGTATCGTTTCCATCGTATCGCCGAGGCGGTGAAAACCCTGGTCGATGGCGATGTCGGAGTAGGGAATCCCGAGAATCGCCGCGGCGATGGCGCCGCTTTCCAAGGCGGTCAACCGGGCCGCAGTGCCGCCGGAGATCACTGTCAATGTGAAGTCGCGCGGATACTGCAGCCCCTTGCTCTTGAGATAATCGAGGAGAATCGAGGTGCCGCCGCCGCTCAATCCCGACACACCCAAACGGGCGCCTTTGAGATCGGCGATCTTCCTGTATGCTTTGCCGCCCACCAGAACGTAGGGCGCCGCGTTGTCGACTCCGGCGATGACCTTGAGGTTGCCGCCCCGTTCATTGACCAGAATCACCCCATCGGCATTCAGCGTGGCGAACTGGATTTCCCCGGCGATCAAGGCTTGGAGCTGAACATCGCTGCGGCCGATCAGGATCAGCTCGACCTTGAGATTCTCCGCAGCGTAGAATCCCTTTTTCTGCGCCGCATAGAAAGGAAGGTAAAATAAAGTCTTCGAAGTCATACCAACCTTCAAAGACTGCGCGGATGCCGGCGGAAGGAATAGGATGATGCCGCAAGCGAACAATAGGATGGCAGCTAGGCTTCTTTTCATGACAAGCGAACCTCCCCTCCCACTTGAAATTCCGCGAATGCTCTGACGCGCCCGCTAATCCGTGCCGACCCAGCCGGTTCCCGAGATATCCAAGATCTGGCCGTCGGGGCCGAAACACTTGATCTCGTAATAGGATTGGGGATTGCTCGCGTCCGTCGGCGTGACATTGACCCGCTCGGTCAGGGATTTCCCGCCCTGGCGGCTCAGCTTGGCGAGTGTCGCGTCGACATCTTCGACTTGAAACCCCAGGTGCTCGATGCCCACATCGGCCTCGCTTCCTGGAGGACATTTCAAGATCGCCAGATTGATATGGCCGTCGGAAAGGTAAATGCCGTTGCGCCCCAAGCCGACCTGCTTGAGACCGAAGACTTCCATATAGAAGCCGGCGGTCTTTTCCGGATCCTTCGTCCTGATCGCGACATGCTTTATGCGGGCCATAATCGTCTCCCTTTGCGTGACGCTACTCTAATACAGCGCTTTACAGCTTGACAAGAACTTCTTAACGACCGCCCAGCCGATCCTCCGAGCCGCCCGGATAAAAAAAACGCCGGGCAGAGAGCCCTTTGCCCCCGACCGGCGCTTTGATGCGGAACTGGATTGCCCAATGCCAGTTACAGAATAAACCCGTAGTGATTCAAAATATTGACCTTCTTTTTCGCGGGGGATTTTGTCCTGTTGCCTTATGCTTCCAGACAATTCCTACCTGCCCGCCGCCTTTATAAACGACCGGTCGATCATATCCTCCACGGTAATTTTCTTCTTGATCCGGCCGGCCTCGATCTCCTGCTCGATGACCACGGGAATCACTTTTTCGGCGATTTGCCCATTGAGCGGGAAGGAATCGCGATACTCGTCATAACCCGCCGGCGCGTAGGCGGGGTCCATCTTGACGTATTTCCGCAAGATCCGCACCGCGTCGTTTTTATTCTCTTGAGTGTATTTCACGCCCCTTTGAAAAGCCCGCAGAAATCTGTTCGCTTGATCTCTCTCCTTGCTCAGCCAAGATTCCTTGGCGGCGAACGTCTCGTAAGGCCACTCCGGAAAAACTTCCTTCAGATCGAGAAGCTTGTTGTAGCCCTGGGCCTTGGCGATCTCGGTCACCGGGAACCAGACGATCGAGGCGTCGACGCCTTTGGCCGTAAGCGCCGCGAAACGCGCCGGCGTGCTGCCGATTTGTAGAATGGTGACGTCCTTGGCATCGAGCCCGAAATGACGCAACGTGGCGCGCGTGAGAAAGTCCGTCAGCGAGCCGAAGCGGCTAATCGCAAAGCGTTTGCCTTTGGCTTGCTTCATCGATTTAAAGTCCGGCTGCGAATAAAGCTGAAAGGGCATGATATTGCACACTCCCCAAAAATTCTTGATGTCGACCCCGGCGGCGCGCCCGCCAATGGTTTCCACGAAAGCGCTGCCCATGATCTGCACGTCGCCGCCGATGAGCGCCTGGAGATTGGTCGCGCCGGCGTTAAATAAGACCAATAACACGTCCAGTCCCTCGGCTTTGAAAAAGCCTCGGTCTTCGGTGACATAGACCGGCAAAAACGCCACGTTCACCGAGGAAAGGCCGACGATGATTTTCGCCTGGCCGGTCTGCGGCAAGGCGCCAAGAAAAAACAGCGCCAAGATCAACGAGAGTCTAATCTGTTTCATGGTATCGCTCCTTTTACTAGGGGATTAAAGCCGTTGGATCACCTTTTCACCGAACAAACGCATGGACGCTAAAATCTCCTCTTGCGCGAGCCCCGGAGTCCAGTCAAAGCGCGGCAGCATGTAACTCACGCCCAGGCGGCCTTCGTACTCCTTGATCTGGTCGAGGCATTCCTCCGGCGAGCCTAGAATAAATCGGCCCCGAGCCAGCTTATCGAAGGCCCAGCTGAGCTCACCCGGATCACTCATCGCCTCATTCTGCTTCCATTTAACATATATCGCACGGTAAAGCTGTTCCATACAAGGGCGGGCCTTTTCCACCGCTTCTTTTCTGGTCTTGGCGACGAAGGTCTCGCGAATGATTGGAACGGCGGGCGCGCCGGCTTTACCGGCGGCGCTCCAGGCATTACGGCAAAGCTCGACTTGCCGCTGCAGCTCATCGATGGCGGAATGGGGCCCGATCATCCAACCGTCGCCGATCCTGGCCGCCCGCTCGACAGCCGCGTCGGTGTTGGCGGCGAGCCAAATCGGCGGACGAGGCTTTTGTAGCGGCTTGGGATCGACGCTGACGTTTTTGAGCTTGAACGCTTTGCCCTGATAATTGACTCCGTCTTCCGTCCAGAGCTTTTTGACGATCTCCACGCCTTCGACGAAACGGTTGAAGCGTTGGTTCTTGGTAAGGTTGAACGCGTTCAGCTCATCGTCCCGATAGCCGAGACCGAAAGCAAAGAACGACTTGCCTTCGTTAAGCACGTCGAGACTGGCCAGCTCGCTCGCCACCGTGACAGGATGGCGCAGCCCCAGGAGCATCACCGCCGTGCCGACGGCGCAATGTTTCGCTTCCGCGCATAGGCGCGCCAGAGCCGACACCTGGTTGAGCCGCTGCAAGCCGGGAATATTGTAATGATCGCCCATCGAAAACGCATCGAAACCGACCGCGTCGGCGACCCGCACCTGATCGATGAGCGTCGGCATGAGAGACGGTCCCGGCTTGTCGATGGAAACTTGAGGATTGAGCTGGACACAGAATTTCATTTCGCCGCGCTCCGCGATCGCCGGCTAACAGTATAGATTCTCGGCAAAGCCGCTCTTGATCAACTCCTGCATCAAGCTGCCATCGACGTAATCCCGCGGGTTGGTGGAGGCGTTGGCCGGTCGATCCTTGCCGAGTAAATCGAGAGCGACTTTGAACAGAGTACCGAAGGCAAACAGTAGCAGGGACAGCCTTAGTCGCAGCATATAAGACACCTCGTCGTGAATCCTGTTCACTGACCTCGCGTCCGGTCTTTTAACGCGCGCCACACGCGCTCGGGGGTCAACGGCAGCGCGCGGATGCGCACACCCGTTGCGCGAGCGATCGCGTTGCCCACGGCGGGCGCGACCGAGACGATGCCGGACTCGCCCATTCCCTTTGCGCCGTAGGGGCCTGGACCATCCTCGTTTTCGATCAAGGCGGAGGCAAAATGTTTCGGCAGATCGCTAAACCGTGGCAGGCGATAGTCGATCAGATTGGCGTTGAGCGGCTGGCCGTTCTCGTACACCAGGGATTCGAAAAGCGTGTGGCCGAGCCCTTGAACCGCCGCGCCCTCGTCCTGCCCTTCCACCAGCGACGGATTGATCGCCTTGCCCACGTCGGCGACCGTCAGATATTTTTCAAGCGCGATCTCGCCGGTCTCAGAATCGACGCGTACTTCCGCTCCGCCCATGCCGGTTTCCCAGAAAAGCGGAAACTGGGCGCCCATGCCATCGCCAGGGCGCATGGTGCCGCGGCCGATAAGTTCGCCGCCGGGCATACCGAAGTA
>JACPFE010000525.1 GCA_016183145.1 Deltaproteobacteria bacterium
AGTCACCGGCCCGGGCGCGTTGGGCGAGTTCGGCGTGCTGCCGAATCACATCACTTTCTTGTCCCTTTTGGAGCCCGGCGAGATGAGCTATAAACAGGGGACGGCAAAGCGATACCTGGCGGTGAGCGGCGGGTATGCCGAGGTTTTGGACAATGTCATGACCGTGCTGGCTTCGGCAGCCGAGTTCGCCGCCGAGATCGATACGGCACGCGCGCAGCAAGCGAAAGAGCGAGCTGAGAGACGGGTGCAAGAGCTGAGTCACGGTGAAAAGGATTTCGACATCGCGGAAGCGGCTCTGCGCCGCGCGCTGGTGCGGCTCCAGGTCGCCGGCAAAGAAGCGAGAAAATAGTGCGGTGTTTCCGCATTCCGTTGAATAATTCGGGCGTCATTCCGGCCAAGCTGGCGATAGCTAGCGCGAGCCGGAATCCAGGACTTCGAAGGACCGCTGGATTCCCGCTTGCGCGGGAATGACGACAATGGGCGAGTGAATTTGTAAACGGACTTTAGTTCCAGGACACTAGCAGACAAGGGGGATTTTATGGCTACGGCAGCGAAACAGGAACCGGTCATCACGATGTGGAGCAAGGAGTTCACCTATGATCGCTGGATGAAAACCAAAGGCATCCCGATTCACACCGGTTATTTCATACCGGATTTGCGCACCATCGAGCTTGAATGGTGGGAAGAGCGCGGATGTAAGGCGGCGTTCGTTCAGTTGTTGGGTCAAGAAGGCGTCAGCGCGTCGCGGGTAACGGAAATTCCCCCGGGAAAATCGTTGCCGCCGGTAAAATTCGCTTTGGACGAATTGGTTTATGTCCTACAAGGCCGCGGCCTGACGACTGTCTGGGGTGGTAATAAACCGAAGAAGAGCTTTGAATGGCAAGAGCATTCGCTATTCTTGGTCCCACGCAATCACCACCATGTCTTCAGCAACATGCAGGGCGATAAGCCGGTCAGGCTCTTTCATTACAGCTATATGCCGATGGCTATGTCCGCGCTGCCCGATCCCGATTTGTATTTCAATAACCCCTTCGAGGCGAAGAACGGCGCTCTGGAGGGGGATTTTTACTCCGAGGCGAAGATGGTCCAGGCGGCCAATGCCGACGAAGGTTTGGGCATGAGGGCGTTTTGGTACGGCAACTTCTTCCCCGACATGCGCGCTTGGAACAAGCTCGACGCCAACGAGCGGCGCGGCGCCGGCGGCAAGAGCGTGTTCATTCAATTCCCGAATTCAGAATTGACCGCGCATATGTCGGTGTTCGCGCCCAAGACCTACAAGAAGGCACACCGCCACGGACCGGGGCGCGCGATCATCATTCCGGCGGGCGAAGGTTATTCGATCATGTGGGAAGAGGGCAAAGAGAAAATCGTCTGCCCGTGGCATGAATGCTCCATGGTGACACCGCCCAACAAATGGTTCCACCAGCATTTCAATGCCGGCGGCGACATGGCGCGCTACCTTGCGCTCCATCCGCCCATGCAGTTCCACGGCCACGCGGAAAAAATCGAAGACCGCGCCAAAGACCAGATCGAGTATCCCAACGAGGATCCTTATATCCGCAACAAGTTCCAGGAGGAACTCGCCAAGCACGGCATCAAGAGCGAGATGCCCCCGGAATGCTACACCAACCCGGACTACGAGTGGTCCAAGGCGATGGGAAAACAATAAGCTCTTCACCCCACAGCTCTGTTACGGTAAAATTTAGGAATCCCCGGCCAGCGCGGGGATTCTTATTTATCCGCCTACGCAGAAATCCCCGGGCGCCCGGCCTTCGTAGCCGAAGCTACTTCGGCCGAGTAGGCTGAGCCTGGGGATAAATGAGTTGGACGGACCCTCCGTAGCTCGACCCGTCGCCCGAAGGCTTTGGGCCGCAGGGCGAAGAGCGAAGGAGGGTGAGCGCTTCGGCGGATTCCGCTGAAGAAATTAAAGATGCCACGGGCGTAAGCCCGTGGAGCTTCATGAAGGGCAACAGGAATCATGGATAGAGGCAAGGCAATGCACGACGACATTTACGATCACGACCACCCGGAAAACTTCGAGATTAAGGAAGGCGAGATCGTCACGGAGATCGAAGGGCTGGAGATGTTCTCGCTCAAAAGCGTGGGCATCGATATCGGCTCTTCGACTTCTCACCTGATTTTTTCCCATATCACGCTCAGGCGCCAAGGCGCGTCGCTTTCCGGCAAGTTCAAAGTTACCAATCGCGAAGTGCTGTACCGCTCGCCGATTATGCTCACTCCTTACCTATCGGCAACCAAGATCGACACGGATAAGGTCAACGAATTCATTCATGAGGCCTACCGAGATGCGGGCTTAACGCCCGAGGATATCGATACCGGCGCGGTGATCATCACCGGCGAGGCGCTAAAAAAGGAAAACGCCCAGCCCATCGTCGAGAACTTCGCCAAGTACTCCGGCAAGTTTATCTGCGCCGCGGCGGGTCATAACCATGAGGCGTTGCTGGCAGCGTACGGTTGCGGCGCGGTGGATCTATCCAAGACCGAGCATAAGACGGTGTTGAACGTCGATATGGGCGGGGGCACGACGAAGTTCTCTCTCATTGAGGACGGCGTGGTTACCCAGACCGCCGCGATCAACGTCGGCGCCCGGCTGATAGCGTTCGACGAAGACGATAAGATTACTCGGATCGAAGACGGCGGCCGCACGATGATGCAAGAGCTTGGCTACAGAGTCGAGCTCGGCCAGAAGATCACTGAGAAAATGAAAGAAGACTTCGGCGCCTACATGGCAAAGATACTCTTCGAGACCATTGAAGAAGGGCCCAATGCTCCGATGGCCAAGCAACTCATGGTCACCCCGCCGTTCGTTAACTACAAGGGCTTGAAGCAGGTTCAACATATCGTGTTTTCCGGCGGCGTGTCGGAGCATGTCTATGATCACGATGCGAAATCATACGGCGATATCGGGCCCGTGCTTGGAAAGAACATGCGCGAGCATCTCAAAGGCCTGCCGAAAGATGTCGTGAGGGAGCCCGTGGAAGGTATCCGAGCCACCGTGATCGGCGCCGGCGAATATACCATCCAGGCAAGCGGCAACACGAGTTACGTTTCCAATGAACAGGCGCTGCCGGTGCACGGCCTCAAAGTCATTCAAGCGACGATTCGCGACGGCGAATCGGTCAGCGAGGCGCTCAAGCAATCTTTGAGAAAATTCGACTTGCCGCGCTTTACCTCGGGCCTGGCGTTGTCTTTGACGGTGAACGGCGTGCCGGATTATCAATCGGTCAAACGGATCGCCGAGGGCGTGGCGGCGGTGCTCAAGGAAGCGGATGATCCGAAGTGCCCGCTCTATCTCACGTTGGACCTCGACATCGCGAAATCATTGGGTGGAATTCTTAAGGACGAGCTCAAAGTCTCGCGGGATATCATTGCTGTCGACGGGATCGAAGTCGGCGACCTCGACTACGTGGATATCGGCGAATGCTTGGGCATCACGGAGGTCATTCCCGTCACCGTCAAGTCTTTGATGTTCCCATCGACGCATGGCGATTAACCCTTATTCATCGCTGCGGGCGCAGAGCTTTCTCAAACTCCTTCCCCATTGAGACTGTGCCGCAATCGGGAAACTTACATGAATGTCATTCTGAGCGTCAAAGGGGGAGAGAACTTGAGAGCTGCTGCAAAAAATCGAGGCTTAAATTCGATCTTGTTTTGCGCGGCGGCTCATTCACCGAAACAGCTCGCTAATGGCCGAATACTTCGCTTTCCAAGCCGCGCTCTGTTTTTCCATCGCGCATATTTTTGTCCGGCGCGGTTTGCTCCATTCCAACGCGCTCACCGGCTCGCTTATTTCGCTCGGCACCAGCGCGGCGGTCTTTTGGCTGCTGGCGCTGGCCTGGGTTCCGTTATCAACATTGCGGGCGCCGGGTGTTGGCTATTTTGTTGCCGCCGGTGTTTTTGCGCCGGCCATCGGCCAAACCTTGGGTTACGTCGGTATGGAAAAAATCGGCGTCGCCCGTTCGGCGCCGATCGTCAATACATCGCCGATCTTTTCTTCTGTCTTTGCGGTTTTTATCTTGGGCGAAGTCTGGACCCGCCAAAACATGCTTGGCACCTGCCTCGTCATTGTGGGGATCATCGTGCTTTCTTCGAGTAAGGCTGCGGCAGGCGAGTGGCGAAAGAAAGACATCATTTACCCTCTCCTCGGCGCTGTGGCTTTCGGAATTTCGACCACGCTTCGAAAGAGCGGCCTCATGACGGTTCCGCGGCCACTTCTCGCGGCTGCCGTCACCGTCGGGACGGCGTTTGTCGTTTTGCTAGTCATCATTCGGGTCCGGGGAGGACGCCGGGCCCTCAAATTTCACCGCCAGAGCAATGGCTGGCTGTTCGGCGCGGCGCTGGTCAACACCGGGGCGATACTGTCGTTTTTTTCCGCTCTCAACCTCGGCAAGGTCGTTCGCATCGAGCCGTTGGTCGCTTGCAATCCCCTCTTGACGATTCTCTGGGCGGCAATTTTTCTCCGGCAGATCGAACGCCTGTCGCCCCGGATCATTTTCGGCGCGTTAGTGACGGTGGCGGGCACGGTCCTGGTGGTCACGGCGCGATAGGGTTGGCGGATGGCGATCTATTTCTCATTTCAAGCGGCGCTCTGTTTCTCCATCGCGCATATCTTGATCCGGCGCGGTCTCGTCGAGTCCAACGCCATGACCGGGTCGTTTATTTCGTTGTCCATGAGTGCGGTGCTGTTGTGGCTGTTGCTGCCTTTCTTCGCGTCGCTTTCAGCTCTATGGACTCCGGTATCGCTAATTTTCGTTGTCGCCGGCATCATTGCTCCCGGGATCGGTCGGACCTTGAGCTATGTCGGGATAGAGAAAATCGGTGTGGCTAGATCGGTGCCCATCGCCAACTCCTCACCGATCTTTGCCTCCATCTTCGCGGTGATATTTCTTGCCGAGGCGTGGGTGCTGCAAAATATCATCGGGACGCTGCTGGTTATCAGCGGCGTCATCATTCTGTCGATGACGAAACCGGCTCAAGGCGAGTGGCGCAAGCTCGACGTCATTTATCCGCTGATCGGAGCGATCGCGTTCGCGGCCTCGTCGATCTTGCGCAAGGCCGGCTTGGGTTTCCTCAACATCCCGCTTCTGGCCGCGGCCGTAACGGCAGCATCGGCCGCGATTTTCTCGTTTGCTCTGCTCCAGGTTCGAGGCGGTAAGGAAGCTTTCAAGCTCACGCGCAAGAGCGCGGCGTGGCTCTTCGCCGCCGGTTTCGTCAATACCGCGGCGATGCTCTCGGTTTTCTACGCCCTCAGCCACGGCAAAGTGGTTATCGTCGAGCCACTGGTGAGCTCCAACCCCGTGCTAACGCTCTTGCTCACCGCTATTTTTCTCAGGGATCTAGAAGCGCTTAATTTACGCGTGATCATGGGCTCCTTCTTGACCGTGACCGGGACGATCTTGGTGGTGACCGTAAAATAGCGTCCGCGGGATGACTTGTTTCAGTTTCTACGGATGATATGAATTTAGCAGTCAAATTTTTGGAGGAACAGCGGCAATGTCCAAGGCGATGCAAGCGGAACGAAAAATGTGGAGCAAGTTTTATACCTACGACGAGTGGATGGAAGTGCAGGGCATTCCTATCCATCGGGGTTACTACATCGAGGACTTGCGCACATTGCAGTTGGGTTGGTGGGATGCGCGGCAATGCAATTCCGCATTCATTCAACTCGTCGGCCAGGAAGGCGTCACCTCCGCGCGGGTGACCGAGATCCCGCCGGGCAAAACTTTGCCGCCCCTTAAATTCGCTCTGGACGAGATCGTCTACGTGGTCGAAGGTCGCGGGCTGACGACAATCTGGGCCGGGGAAAAACGGCCCAAAAAAACTTTCGAGTGGCAGAAGCATAGTATGTTTTTGGTGCCGCACAACTACACGCACCAGTTCAGTAACATGCAGGGCGACAAGCCGGTGCGTCTGCTGCATTACAATTACATGCCGCTGACCCTATCCGGGGTGCGCGACGTGAATTTCATCTTCGGTAACTTGTACGAGGGGCCGGATATTCAGAACGAGCTGGATTTCTACTCCGAAGCCAAGATGATCTCGCAAAACCTGCTCGACGAGTCTTGGGGCCGGCGCGCCTACTGGTACGGCAATTTTTTTCCCGACATGCGTGCCTGGGACAAGCTCGACAGCAACGCGCGGCGCGGTGCCGGCGGCCGCAGCGTGTATATTCAGTTTCCCGACTCCGAAATGTCCTGCCACATGTCCGTTTTCGACGCGCGCCTATACAAGAAGGCCCACCGTCATGGTCCGGGACGGGTGATCGTCATTCCGGCCGGCGAAGGTTACTCGATCATGTGGGAGGAAGGAAAAGAAAAAGTCGTCGTGCCGTGGCATGAGGCAAGCTGCTTCGTCCCGCCCAACAAATGGTTTCACCAACACTTCAACGCTGGCGGCCAGCCGGCGCGCTACCTCGCGCTGCACCCGCCGATGCAGTTCCACGGCCACGCCGAAAAGGTCGAAGACCGAGCGAAAGACCAAATCGAATACGTCAACGAAGATCGATGGGTACGGGAGAAATTCGAAAGCGAGCTCGCCAAACGCGGCCTCACCTCACTGATGCCGCCGCAAGCCTACACGGACCCCAGCTTCGAGTGGAACTGGTCGCCGTTCTTGAAAGGCGCGAAGTGATGTGATCGTGTATATCTTTCCTTGAAACTTGAGCTGGCGTCCGTTTTAGACCGGGCATTAAGCGGTTTGAACGGAGCGCAGCGGTTGAACCCTTCGATAGACTCAGGGCAGGCTATTTGAACGATTTGAACGCCTTTGCTTTCAACGTTTGGAGGAACCATAAAATGGAATGGAAAGAAGCACTCCCCCTGTTGCAAGAGAACCACACCGGTGTCGCGATCAGCGTCACGCCGAAGGGCCGCGCGCAGGCGACCATCGTCTCCACGGCCGTGCTGGACGGCAAGGTCGGGTTTGCGTCGCGGGGGTACACCGTCAAGGTTAAGAACATCCAACGGACCGGCCGAGCGACCGTCACTGTCATCAAGCTCGACACCCGGCGCTACGTCACCGTCGAAGGGCCAGCGTCCGTCGAGCCTTGGCAAGACACGCCGGCGCACCTCAAGCGTCTGAAAGACCTCTACGTTGCCATGGGCCGAGCCCCTAAGGGCACAGACGAGGAATTTGCCCGGCAAATGCGGGATGAAGAGCGAAACCTGGTTCTAGTTACCCCAGAGCGCCTCTACGGCAGCCTTCGATCGGGCGGCTAGCAGGCCGCTGAAAAAGACCCATATAAGGGTGCGCTCAATCGCCTCGCGTCAACGTACTGTAAAAGTACGCCGCCGATTACTAGACTTCGAGCACCGTCATAAACCAGAATTCTTCATTTGGCCGAAGTCGTCCGTCCTCCGTATAACTTGTTGATGAATCCGGAGTTATCGAGTTCCCGCAGGTAATGGAGGTCCCACAACGCGAGCGGACTCACCTGCCTGGCTTCGGGTGCCTTGATACAACCGAGTTCGTAGGCGTTGATCACGCCTTGAGGATCGGGATAGGGCTTCTTAGGCATGCGCTCAAAAGTTCTGTATTGGAAGGACTCGCCCTTCTTCTTGTTCAGGTTATCCAGGATTTTTTCAGTCTTATCCCTTTTCGTTTTGGCGAAGTGAATCGCCAGCACCATGGCCTTAACCAAACGCTCCCCCAACCCTTTTTTCTTATGCAAAACAGTATACGACGTAGTTAGCGTCGGGCCGTTAATCATGGGCAGGCGGCCGAGAGGTAGGACTTGAAGCCCAAGCTCCTTATATCTCTCTCCGGCACCGGAGATGAAGCGAGCGTCTGCTTTGCCTGACTTTAGAGCTTCAAACTGGGCATCGGAGTTTTCATGCTCGATCCACTGGACTTCGTTTATGCCGATTCCACCACGAATGAGATACATCATGTGGTTTCCCCGGCCATGATGAAAGCCGCCGTCCCTTCCTTCCATCGGCGTGTCGGCGATGCGTTTGCCGCGGAGATCTTGAATTGACTTTATCGGCTCTCGTGAGGCGACACTCGCATTCTGACCGTTCACGGGTGAGGCGATGCTTACGATCGGCTTTCCCTGGGCTACCAGACCGTAAGGCGTAAGGTGGTCACCGGAGATAAAATCAATATCACCTTTAAACAACGCCGCCTCAGCATCGGGAGGCATCGCGCAGTAGTCGAAACCGACCAAGTCTAAATCGACCTTTTCCCAGATACCGGCCTCTTGCAGGACCTCCCAAATGGGCAAATGACTGCCTGATCGATAAACGCCGCGAATTTTTATTTTGCGTTGCGCCACCGAGTTCTCCTTCCGTTCGATTGCTAGGGTGAAAGAGTTCTACGCCGCTGCGGCTTTGCGATAGAGCTCCGAGCGCGACCGCCGTGGATCGATCGGGGATGAGAAGCCCGTAGGTGGCGTTGACTCACCATTCCCTGTAATAATCAGCGCTAACGTGCCGGCAAAGGGCCGGCCGCGTTTAGCTTCTTGAACAACTCAACAATCTCCGAGTCCCGCGGCAGCTCTTTGAGGGCTCGTTCCATCTCCTCTCCCAACAGCGGCGTCGGTTCTTCGCCGACAAATTTCTTGTAGTCCTTGTGAAAATCCGGATCTTTGAACATATTGGCCGTGGCCTCCCGCAAAATCTTCACCTGCTCTCTTGGGGTACCAGCAGGCAAGATGGATGGAGTGCCGAATTGCCTGAAGATGCGAATCATCGCCAGTAACTTCCGCTCCCGTTCCGACTGTACAAGTTCTTCGATCTCCGGTAGACGGTCAAATCCAGGTTGCTTGAGCCCTTTGGGCACTTCCATGATCGCATGGATGTCAAGCGCGCCTTTAGCCAACAAGTCAGCGTTTCGAATCATCAGCGTGTCCGCATTGTTGATGCGGCCATCCACTTCTCCTTTGATGAGCGCCAGATCGAGCTCCGTTCCCGAATATCCAACGACGAACTTGGGATCCTTGAAGCCGATCAGATACGCAAACAGCCGGCCGACGAAGTAGTTCGAATGCCCAACCGCCTGAGCTCCAACTCTGACTCCGGGCGTTGAACGCAACATGTCCAAATTTTTCAGGCCGGCGTCCCGCCTCGTGATAAAGACCCAGTGGTAGGTACTATGAGGTGAACCCAAATAGATCAATTTGTTGAGGTCGTAGAGAACACCTTTCGCGCCGAGAACAGCGTTGGCTACTAGACCGCCGCCGATCCGACCGATGGTCAGGCCGTCCGGGCGGACGTTTTTGTAGATATGGTTGGCGGCCTTAATTCCCCCTCCGCCCGGCATGTACTCGGATATAATGGTCGGCTCTCCGGGTATATGTTTTTTGAGATACGGAAGCATGGCCCGCGTCATCACGTCCGAGCTACCGCCGGCTTCGGTGCCCTGAATGATCGTGATGGTCTTTCCCTGATAGAAGGCAGTCTGAGATAAAGCGTAAGAAGAGAATAATAGGAACGAAATCGGTAATGCGCCAAACGCCAGTGTGAGCCGCCGTTTTTTTGATGTCATCGGGAACCTCCTTACGCCGCACATTGTGCCAGTCCAAGCTCATCGGCCACCGCTTGCTCGACGACGGTGCCCTTGAAGAAGCCCGGGTTGTTGCGCGTGTGCAGGCGCGCGGCGTTGCTGAACGTGAACTCCCGGAAATCCTGCTCCGTCACCAAGCCCTTCTCCACCATCTCAAACGCTTCAGGAATCACCTCCCTGAAATCGGGCACGTCGAAATGCGTGAAGTCGGAGCTGAAGACCGGCCGAAGCCGAACACCCATACGCGGATCGAAGGCCCACATCGTTGCCCGGTCGTCCGCCTCGCAGCCAAAGTAGAAGTTGCCGGAGAAGACCGCCCGGACATCCTCTTTTGAGTTGATTCCCGCCGCCTCGAAATCGTCCAAGACATGCTCAGGCCGCCCGAGCTCTTCAAGACTGCACTCCGGGCGGAAGGCGTCCAGGTTGTTCATGATCGCGTCAGCGCTGGCTTTGAGTCTTTGATCGCCATAGCGGTCGATCAGCCGATGCAGCTCGGCGACGTTGGTCGCGCTCGGGTACTGGAGCCCGGCGCGGCGGCGCTTCTCCCAGTGTTCGATCATGTCGAGGCACATCTGACAGGCCCAGCTCACGCCGCCTTCCATGAAGCCGAAATTGAGGCTCGGGTAGCGGCGCACGACGCCGCCCAGGAAAACGCCGCGCGCCAACGCGTGGTTCGATTCGGCGAAGTGGCCGACGTGGTTGTAGGTGAAGTTGCTGATGGAGGCGCGATCCGGCCAGCGCGGGCTGCCCGCGTGTTGGGTCACGGCCACGCCGAGGTCGACGCAGCGCTGCCAAAACGGCTCGTAGTCATACGGGCTGTCGAGTGCGATGGTATCGCAGTACCAGGCGGCCTTCTGCGGATCATTGATTTCCTCCACCGCGCTTGGGATCGGTCGCTCCTGGTTTCCCCGCAGCATGATCGCTTTGAAACCGCGCTGCCTGACCGCGTACTCAAGCTCCTCGATCGCTTCGTCCGGCGTACGGGCGGGCACGATCGCTACCGGCGCAAACCTTGCGGCAAACGGCGCGAACATGTCCGCCGTCATCAGGTTGTAAGCGCGGGCCGCGGTCCTGTGCAGGTCATCCTGGGCAATCCCGCTGAGGGTGAGCCCGAAGCTCGGATAGATGAGCGCGAAGTCGATACCCAGTTCGGGCAGGCGCTCGTTGAGCAAGGCCGGCAGGAGCGCCGTTGCCTTATCGAGCGTATTGCTAGTGACACCCCACCAGATCGTGCGCCGCAGGCGCTTGTGCTGCCGTTCCGGCCAGGTAGCCCGGTACCACGCTTGATTGCGGTGCCAGAGCGCTCTCATCTGGTCAACAGATTGCGGGCCGCCCACTTCGCTCAAGTACTCGAGGAAGATCGGAATCGACTCCATCCAGTGGCCGTCGCCGTCGATCACCGGGTGCTTTAGCCCGGCGCGTATCTCTGCCGCTCGATGCTCCATGGTCGGCTCCTCTCGATAATCTGACGCTGAGGCTATCGCCAAGCCGGCAAGTCGTCAATCGCAATTTGTCGCACGAGTGGTTGGTGAAAATAAATCTCGAAATCGGATAGTCCTCTCGCCAAGGCGCGAAGGCGCCAAGTTCGGAAAAGATTGTTTTCTCAAAACCTTTGCGCCTTTGCGGCTTTGCGGGAGATATTCCGAATTCTATTTTGCGCTCTCTGCGTGCTACAAGTTCCTTCGCATCCGCTCAGGACAAGCCTTTGCGGCTAATCTTCTATTGATCGACCTACAACACAACTTTTTGCCGTTGCCCGGTCTGTGAGGCGCGCAGGATAGCATCCAACATTCGGTGGCGGCGCACCGCGTGATCGAAGTCGTCCTCGTTGTTCGCGCCGGTGCGTATCGCTTGGGCAAACTTGACCCACATCTGGCCCACGTCGTAGGCAGGACCGCTGCGCAGGGCTTCCGGCACCCACTTGAAGCGCTCCGGCACGGGCAACTCTTCCAGCGCCTTGTCGTCTTTGTGTCCACCCAAGAGCTTGCGTCGGAGCTCCTGGCCACCCTCGCCGCCGCCGATCATCGACAGCGTGCCCTCCCTGCCGTAAATCTCCAGGCGGTGGCCGCTGCCGTGGTACGGATGCACGCCGCAATAGGCATTGACGACGGCGCCGTTTTCGAGGCGGCCCTGAACCATGATGTTGTCAGGCGAGGTGACGTCCACATATTTCTTCGTGTCGCTCTCAAACCACTGCGGCACCTGGGTGGCGACGAGCGCGGACACTTCGGTCAGGTCGCCGACCACCATGCACATGGCGTCAAACACATGCGCGAACGTAATCGTCAGCGTGTTCGCGCCTAGCGTCACGTCGCGCTGCCAGGTGCGATCCGAGGTGCGGGTCAACACGCCGCTGTTCATCAGCGTCATGTTCACCGCTAGCACCTGTCCGACGTAACCTTCTTGGATTAGCTCGCGCATGTACAGATAAGCGGGCGACGCGCGGCGCTGCAAGCCGACCATGGTGCGCAGGTTCTTCCTGCGCGCCAGCGCCGCCAGTTCTTCGGCCTCTTTGGTATTCGCGCCGAGGGGCCATTCGCAGAAAACATGCTTGCCCGCTTCAAGAGCGTTTTTGCATAGCTCATAGTGCGCCGGCACGCGCACCGCCATCGCCACGGCTTCGACCCGCGGATCGCCGTTCAACGCTTTGTCGCTGCCGTACGCGCGCGCCACGCCGAACTTATCGGTCGCCGCCCGCGCGGTCGCCGCATGCGCGGTGCACACGGCATAGAGCTCGGTCTCAGACACACCCTTCAGCGCCGGCACATGCGCACCCGGCCCCCATCTGCCGCCCGCTCCGATGAGGCCTACGCGTAATGGATCAGATTGCGTCATTGTTTTCCTCTTCCGGGGTGAGTTTCAGGTCCGGCGCGGCGATCAC
>JACPFE010000526.1 GCA_016183145.1 Deltaproteobacteria bacterium
CTCCACCACCCTGTTGCCATGCGAGCGATCGCTGATCCTTTGGTTTCTTAGTGCGCAATCACGTTCGGCGTCCCGGACTGTTTTTCAAAAACTTGCTCCGCCTCTTCCTCGATCATGGGCCCGATCACTTCGACCCGATGGGTTCCTTTGGCGAGCACGTCGGCGCAACCCTCGAGGAGGCGGTCTGGGTTGTCTCTCGTCAGCGCGTAGAGACGCGAGCTACTCAATGCAAATACCACCCGCCCTACGCCGCTCCAAAAAATCGCGCCGGCGCACATGGGGCAAGGCTCCGCGTTGACGTAGAGCGTGCAATGGGCGAGCAGACCGCGAGTGAACCGACGGGATGCTTCTCGGAGCAGATTCGTCTCCGCGTGAGCCGTGCAATCGGACGCGGCAACCTGGGTGTTCTCGGCTTCGAGGAGTATCCTGCCTCGATCACTCACGAGAATCGCACCAAACGGACGGTTGCCGTGCTGCCGGGAGCGACGCGCGACCATTATCGCGTAGCGCAAGTAATGCGGATTAGCCTCAGCCATGGTTTCCTCCTACTTCATCGGGCATTGTTCGTTGCCCAGTGTGATCTCCAGCCCCTCTGAAACGACCGGGGGGGCAGGGGCTTCACGCCGGCCGCTGAGCCGGTGAAGTTCTTTACATCGACCAGATCATTCATCGACTCAGCGATCATTAACCGACCACCTCGTAGGTTTTGACTTCCACCTTGGCAACGCCCATGAGAGCGCGCGCGTGCTGTTGAATCTGCTTATGGGCGTCGCTGGATCGGTATCGGTCGATGGCTTCCTGGCTTTCCCAGGTGCTAAGCGAAATAAATTCGCCGGGATTTTCCCGGCCACGCAGAAACTGCTCGGTCTTACAGCCCGGCTGTTCGATCATCAGGGGGCCGCAGTCTTCTTTCCAAAGTCGCTCCGCCTCGATGGCCTTTTCCTTCGGAACGCTAACCAGGATCATGCGGGTAATCATGGCTCCTCCTTATTGGTTAGAATTTTCCGTCCTTGTGGGATTTTCCAACTGGCTCTGCCGGGCCTTCTCCAGCCGGCGATTGAGTTTTTCGATGAGGTCGCGGTCTTTTGCCGCGAAATAGACATCTTCTCTCGCCCGCTCCAGTAGCCTGATAAAATCCCCGAAACGATCCTTCTCCTCGTTCATAATCTGATCCCTTCCCGCTTGTTATTTTGTTTAACTGAGGCCTTCTCTTTATGTGGGGTTTCATCTTTGAGCGACTCAATGAGATTGCCGAGGCCCTGAACTGACACGACTTTAGTGTTAGGGAGCGTTAAGTTTGGACCCGGGCTCTTTTCAACCTCATGTGGCTCGGTTACCACGACGATGGGCATGGATTCCCTGATGTCCCTAAGATTCAACAACGTCTCGGTCACGTCCATTTCTTTGCCGGTCGATAACAGGACGATCATGTCGAACTTCTCTCGACGAGCCTTGGAAATCGCCGTCTTGCCGTCGTACACCCAGATCAGCCGCCAACCATCCCTTGCTGAATCCGTCGCCAGATTATCGTTAAAGTCCGAACAGACGACCATAATTTTTCTGGTGCTGGGGTCCATCTTGATTCCCTCAATGCCCGCTATGGCAGGTTTTTTTCTCTCGCGGGTCGATAGGCCGCTGTTTCATTAACCTTCCGAGCCAACTCGCTTCTCGACCCTTCGACTCGAGCCCCGGCCTTGGCCTGGCTCTTGCTCACGATTCCACCCCACGGGCGTACTGGAAGGTGCCACGGGCTTGCCCGTGGAGCTCCACCAGCGCAGAAGTCCGGATCGAATATAATTGGCGTCAAAGCCTAGAGCATCGCAAACATTGGTGAATGAATAAGGCCAGTCCTGCTGATCGCTCCAAAACCAAATTTCGGCTTCGTGGAATGCCTTTTTCCCACCGCTGTTTCGAGCTAAGGGGAACTTTTGTAAGCAGTAGAATGCGTCCTCCAGGACGGCAAGCATGAGCCTTTTTTCCGGCTGGAAGTTGAGATTGGGGCGACAGTCCGCCAAATGCGCATATGAGACTAATACATCGGGCTCGAAGCGCATAGCCAATTTTTCCGGCGAGGTTGCGCGAGTGGCAAGAGCTTTCCGCTTCATTCAGCCCCCTCTCCATTGGCGTAGCGCAATCGTTAGGCCAAGAGATGAATATTTTGTAAAGTCAGGCGGTTACGAGAATATCTCTGTGTGGGAAATAGGGAACGAAGGGTGCAAATGTGCTAACTCTTCACATTGCGAAGCGTTAGGCAGGCGTCACTGGGAAATTTTTACACAGCCAGCAGGAACTTCGACGTGTACTGCGGCTGATGTTTCATCGGAATGCACGCCAAACGCGAATTCATGTGCGGTATTTTCACACTAGAGCACTCGGTATTTCTTCAGTTTGTCATACAAAGTGCGCCGGCTAATGCCCAAGATCGTAGCGGCTTTCAGTTTATTGCCCCCTACAGAGGAGAGTGTCAGGGTGATAAGCTGTTTTTCCGCATCATCAAGACTCATCCCGACATGGATGGGCGGCGGCGATGGCGGTGCGTCCTGGACTGTTTGGCCAGCTTCTCGGATGCGCGCGGGCAGAAGATCGGGCGTCAACTCCGCTCCCTTCGCCATGATCACGGCGCGCTGAATGACGTTTTTCAGTTCCCGCACGTTGCCGGGCCAAGGATAAGACCTCAACAAGCGGTAGACTTCCGGCGGCACGACTCGGGTGCTCTTCTTATACATGGCGTCGAAACGCGATATGAAATGGTTGGTGAGAAACGACACGTCTCCAGGGCGTTCGCGAAGCGGCGGGAGATGAATCCGAAACACGTCGAGCCGATAGTAAAGATCCTCGCGAAAATGTTTCTGTTTGACTGCCTCCTCAATGTTCTCGTTGGTGGCCGCAATGATGCGGGCGTCGATGCCGATGTCTCTTTCTCCACGAACCCTTCGGATGGTTTTCGTTTCCAAAACCCGCAATAGACTGACCTGGGTTTTCTCATCCATGGTCGTAATCTCGTCAAGGTATATCGTGCCTCCCCGCGCCTGCTCAAAGATGCCACTCCGGCTTTCACTCGCGCCGGTGTAGGCGCCGCGTTCATGGCCGAAGAGTTCGCTGGCAACCAGGTCCGACGGAATCGCTCCCATGTTGATAGCAAGATACGGGCACTCCTTTCTCAAGCTTCTCTTGTGAATAGCGGAGGCGACCAAATCCTTTCCCGTGCCTGTCTCTCCGCTAATCAAAACGGCGACGTCCACCGCGGCAGCTTCGACAATTCGCTGGAGCACCGTCCGCACCGGCAAGCTCGCCACGACAATGCCTTCGAACTCCGTGGGTAGGAATATCTGCGGATCGCCGAAAGCCGCGTCCTGGGGTGCCGTCTTACTTTCCAGGACCGAGCGAATCAAAGCGCATAGGGCCACGTCGTCAAATGGCCGCTCGATCCAGTGGCACAGCCGATCTTCAACGCTCTCGATCCGCGGCTCTTCCGAGTCCGATAGAATCAACACGCTGGTCGTGGGATAATTTTGGGCGATCTTGCGGAGCGCGCGGACCACTCGAGGGGTTCCGCCGGTTTCGTCGCAAGCGTTCCAGACGATAACATCGTAGTTCGTTTGGCGAATCATTTCTTTCGCCGGCTCGATGGACGGGACGAATTCCGCAGACAGATCGCTGCCGAATCGGCTTTCGATGAGCCGGCGGATCTCCCCGCTTTTCTCGATGACAAGCACCTTGGCCATGTGACAGCGTCCCTGGTCGAACAATCTCCCGAAACTTGCGGGCTACTTATATCAAGACAACGGCCACGGACACAACGCAGTCGCGGTCGGAAACCAGCGATCAAAAATATGACTCTCGTGGGATTAATGTGGAGGAGTATTCACCACGAAGGACACGAAGAGCACGAAGTGTAAGAACAAAATTTCCGAAACCTTCGTGTCCTTCGTGATCTCCTTTGAAAATACCCGTTTGGGGATGAGAACGAAGAGGCCCGCCTGGGTTCCGTCATACCCGCGAAAGCGGGTATCCAGGCTAATTCGGCGCAACAAACCTGGATTCCCGCGTGCGCGGGAATGACGAGTC
>JACPFE010000527.1 GCA_016183145.1 Deltaproteobacteria bacterium
TCGTTGACCGGGGCGGCACCGACCTGTTGTATCTCATCTGTGGGATCGGCTCTTTGACGCTAGGCGCGCTGGCCCTGTGGATTCTCCCCGCTGTGACAAATCATAGCGAAGAGATTCCTGAAGCGGCGTTGATGAGTGAAACGTTGACGTGAGGTTGCGTCCCGCCGGGTCTAGCGCGGCAATCCGGTTTGCTCGGGCATGCCCATCATAAGGTTCAGATTCTGAATCGCTGCTCCGGCGGCGCCTTTGCCGAGGTTATCGAGGCGGGCCATTAACAAAACGTGGCCCGATTGGTGTGGCAGGACGCAGAGCGAGATGCGATTGGTGTCGTTGTGCGCTTGCGGATCGAACGTGAATTCATCGGCTTCAGAGGCATCCGCAAGCGGTTCGACCTCGATAAAGGCTTCTTTGTCGTAGCGCGCCGCCAGCGTTTCCCACATCGCTTTTCCCGTGCTTGTTTTGGGAAGAGCGTTCGCCGAGATCATCACCTGCACACGCATGCCGCAGCGAAACGGACCGACGTTGGGCAGGAATTGCGGCTCGGCGCTCAACGCGCCGTAGCGTATGATTTCGGAAATATGCTTGTGCAGCTTGCCGATGCTGTACGGCGCTTCGTGCGGCAAGTTGAGCAGCCCTCTTTTTGGATCTTCCCAGCGCTCGATGAGCGAGCGTCCGCCGCCGGAATAACCCGACAGGGCGTGAATCGAAAGCGGTGTCTCGGGGGCGATCAGTCCGGCATCGACCAGCGGACGCGCCAGCAAAATGACCGCAGAAGCATAGCAGCCGGGATTCGCCACCTGTTTGGCTTTGGCAATTTGCTCGCGCTGACCGGTGACCAGCTCCGGCAATCCATAAACCCAGCCATCGGTCACGCGATGCGCCGTGCTGGCGTCGAGAATCCGCACCGGCGAGTCGGCGAGCCAGTTAGCGGCTTCGCGCGCAGCATCGTCGGGAAGGCATAGCAGCACGATAGTCGCATCGTGCAGCGCTTTCTTGCGCGCGGCGTGGTCTTTACGCAGCGCTTCGGGCAGAGTGACGACTTCGAGATCGTCTCGCCCCGAGAGCCAGTCGCGAATTCTCAGAGCGGTGGTGCCGGCCTGGCCGTCGATGTAGATTTTGGGTCGCATCTCTGACTTCCGAATCGGATTCTAGCGTGATTCGCCCTGCATAGCAAAAATCGGGTGGGGTTCAGTTTGATTTCAACGCCGCATCGATGTAGGGCAGGCCGGAGCTTGTCCTGAGTCAGTCGAAGGGTGCCCTCCGAACGGGCAACCACATAGGGTTGCCCCTACAATACCAAAAATCGCGCGACTTGAAATGGCGCGGGCAACTGGAATATAGGGAAGCTAAGTGACATCGCCGTAAACGGAGGAAGACGTTATGCGTAAGCTTGTTTGTGCTCTGACGTGGGTGGTTGCCGTAGCAGCTTCATCATGGCCGTGTTTCAGCTTTGCCGCCGATGCGTCGGTGGATCAGCTCTATGGCTCTCTTGCCAAGCTGCCGGCCGATCAGCGAGCCAAGCGTATAGAAGAGGGCGCGCGCAAGGAAGGCAAGCTCAATTTCGTCCACACCTGGCGCGGGAGGAATGCGCGGAACCATGTCAGGCTCTTTGAAAAGCGCTATCCATTTCTCAAAGTCGATATGGGAGACCTGGGCTCCCAGGACGCGGCGGAACGTTTCATCGCCGAGGAAACCGCGGGCCGGCACTTGACCGACATCCTTACCCTCGGGGTCCCGGACATGGCGGTGATCCTCAAGCAAAACCTGCTCGCGAGGTTTCCAACGCCGGCAACGAAGAAAATCTTAAAACAGTATCAAGGATTCATCGATCCGGAGAACCGATGGATACCCTGGTACTGGGCGGAGCATGGGATCTCCTACAACACCAACTTGATCAAGCCCGACAAGGCGCCCAAGACCTGGTTCGATCTCTGCAAACCGGAGTTTAAAGGCCAGGTCTCTTTCGATCCCTCGGAGACCCGTTTCTTGGCGGGCCTTTATGTGATGATGGGCGAGGAGAAAACAAAGGAGTGGTTGAAGTGCATCGGCCAGAATCAACCGATCATCCAGCAAGGCCACACCCAGCGCATGGAGCTTATGCTTACCGGCGACCACGCGCTGCAAGGCGACAACTATTTTTACAGCGGCATGGAAGCCAAGAAAAAAGATCCCAAGGCGCCTTTCGCAATGGTGTTGACGGCGCCTATTCTGTCTTTTGCCGGCGGCATGATCATTAACAAGAACACGCAAAACCCCCACGCCTCCGCATTATTTGTCGACTGGACGCTCTCGGAGGACAGCCAGAACCTGATCAACGGAATCCTGCGCGGGCCGCTGACGGTCAAGCACCCGTTTCTTCCAGACAACGTCAAACTGGTGACTTACAATATCGTCAGTGACGAGATCACCAAACGACTGCACGAGGCTTGGAACCAGTACATTGGCCGCTTGAAATAAGTCCCGCCTTCGCCCGGCCATGGCCACGAATTCGCTTCGCCGGGGGACCGGCAGCCGGCCGCCGTTATTGAGCGGCGGCGGAATCGTTCTCATTGGCCTGAGCGGCATACTGCTCTACCAGGTTCTCGTTCCCCTCATTTTGATCGTTTGGACGAGCCTAAAAACCATCCGGCCCGGCGAGCCGGGGTTTTTGGAATTGAGCTTCACGTTTTCGAATTACGTTAGAGCCTACGGAATCAGGGAGTTCTGGGAGTCGAGCCTCAACACGTTTTACTTCGCTCTCTCGTCGACTCTTTGCGCGTTTTTGGCCGGGACATTTCTCGCCTGGACCGTCGAGCGCACGAATACGCCGCTGGCGCGCCTGATCGGCATGATCACGCTGGGGCGGATCATCATCCCGGGGGTCATCATCACCATCTCGTGGATTTTGACGGCGAGCCCAAGCATCGGGGTTCTCAACCACATCATCGCGTCGCTGACCGGCGTGCCGAGATTTTTCAACATTTATTCTTTCTGGGGCATGGTATGGGTGCAATTTCTGGAAATGACGCCGCTCGCCTACTTGCTGATGTCCGCGGCGATGAAGTCCATCGATCCCCGCTTGGAAGAAGCGTCCTCTATCGCGGGTGCCGGCACCTGGCCGACCTTTCGCCGCGTCACGTTGCCGCTCATCCTGCCGGCCACGGCCGCCGCCGCGCTGCTCTTGTTCATCCAAACCGTGGAGAGCTTCGAGGTGCCGCTTTTGCTTGGCGGGCGGGCGCGGGTGGCGGTTTACACGACCCAGGTTTATTTCAACACCTCTCGGATGCCGACGGACTGGGGGCTGTCGAGCACCTATTCCATGGTGCTGTTATTGCTTGCTATGGCTCTGCTCTATGTCTACTTCAGGCTGGTGCGTCATGGTGAGCGCTACCAGACCATCACGGGCAAGGATTACCGGCCGCGCCGCATCGATCTGGGCCGCTGGAAGTATCTCACCTGCGCGTTGAGCCTGCTGCTGGTTTTTCTCATCACCGGGCTGCCGTTTCTGACGATGCTCTACGCCTCTCTTCTGCAGCGCTTTCAACCGCCCACGGCCGAGACGCTGCAAGCGATGACCTTTTCCAACTACGCCAATCTCCTCGCCGACGACGGCTATGCGCTTAAGCCCCTGTGGAACAGCACCTTGCTTGGGGTCGGTTCGGCTTCCGTTGTCATGCTCCTGGTCGCCGGCATCAGCTACTTCGTCCACAAGACCAGACTCAGCGGCCGCAAATGTCTCGACTTTCTCGGCTTCGCACCGATCGCCCTGCCGAGCGTGGTGCTCGGCTCGGCCTTTATGTGGCTTTATCTCCTCATCCCGCTTCCGGTCATCGGCACGCTGAGCATTATCGGCCTGGCGTATCTTACTCGATATTTGCCCTTCGCTCTGCGGTTCGTATCAACCTCGATGGTGCAAATTCATTCCGAGCTGGAAGAAGCAGCGGCGGTGGCGGGCGGCGGTTGGTGGCGAAATTTTCGTCACATTTATCTGCCGCTCTTGCGTCCGGGACTGATGGCGGGATGGTTCTGGGTGATGGTTCACGCGTACCGGGAGCTGACGATTTCACTGATGCTGGCTCGGTCGAACAATCGCACGGCATCCGTCATCATCTTCGACCTCTGGTCCAACGGCTCTTTCCAGCAGCTCAGCGCCTTCGGCGTCGTGATGTTCACGATTTTGATTG
>JACPFE010000521.1 GCA_016183145.1 Deltaproteobacteria bacterium
ACTGACTGCAAATTTTCGCCGTCAGCACGCCAAATTGCCGCGTCGTTTGCATCACACAGCCGTGCCGCGTTTTCGGCGACGACGTCCAGCACCGGTTGGATGTCGGTCGGCGAGCTGGCGATGACTCGTAGAATTTCGCTCGTGGCTGTCTGCTGTTCCAAAGCCTCGGTGAGGTCGCGGTTGCGTGATTCGCGTTCTTGAAACAACCGCACGTTCTCAATGGCGATCACGGCTTGGTTGGCGAATGTCTGGAGGAGGGCGATTTGCTTGTCCGTGAAAGGCCGGACCTCTAGTCCACGAATGAGAATAGCTCCGATGGGCACGCCCTCACGCAGTAACGGCATACCAAGGATTGTTCGAGATCCGTCCCTCGCGGCTTCCGGATACTCAATCTCTCGTGCCGGCTCCAGGTCACGCACATGAATCATTTGTCGATCGGTGACGGCTCGGCCGGACACTGTTTGGCGGCTAATCGGTATGACTTCGGGCACCGGGAGCGGACCATATGAGGCCGCTAAACGCAGTACTCCATCATTAACAAGCCGAAGCTGCGCATCGGTCGAGTCACACAGCCGTGCGGCGTTCTCTACCACGACATTCAGCACTGGTTGGAGATCGGTCGGCGAGCTGGCGATGACACGCAGAATCTCGCTGGTCGCGGTTTGCTGCTCCAAAGCCTCGGCGAGTTCGCGCCGTAGCGCCTCGACTGTCTGCGTTTGCTTAGCCGGCAACTTTTTCGCCACCGGCGAGCGCGGCTTTGACTTGGTTTTTCCGGCGCGTTGTTTGGTGGTTGAAGCCATATGAGCTAACGACTTTTTCGGATTAAATGCGAAAAAGTATTCACCGCAGAGACACAGAGTTCGCAGAGGGATTTTTCAAGATGATTTCCTGATTCGATGCTCTCTGTGCCCTCGGTGCCTCCGCGGTTAGCCACACTGAAGCCTGACGATCCGAGCAAAATGACCGAGATGCGGCTGAGCAATCTTTTATGCCACTGGGCGACGGGCGTCAAGGAATGCTTGCACCAGAGCAAATTCAGTTAGGGGTAAAGAGTAAGGAGTGAGGGGTTATGGGAGAGAGGAACCAGTCTCGCGCAGAAGCGGGAAGACCGCGACGGAAAAGGATGTTTGACAACGGACGGTCAAGCGGACTAAGCTTAGTCCACTATGAATAAGGTGAATATCCATCAGGCGAAGACGCAATTTTCCCGGCTTGTCGAGCGGGCAGGCAGCGGCGAAGAGATCATTATCGCGAAGTCGGGCAAGCCCGTTGCCCGGTTGGTTCCCTACACGCCGAAAGGCGCCGTGCGCCGCCCCGGGGCCATGCGCGGTAAAATTCGGATTAAAAAGAATTTCGACGCGCCGCTGCCGAAAGAGCTGCTGGCTTCGTTCGAAGGGAAGCCGTGAGCGGTGCGATTGCTTCTCGATACCCATGTCCTTCTCTGGTGGCTGTCCGATGACCGCAAGTTAGCAAAGCATGCGCGAGATATCATTGCCAACCCTAACAACGAAGTGCTCGTGAGTTCGGCATCGGTGTGGGAAGTCTCGATCAAAGCGGCGCTGGGACGGCTTGAGATCGAGTTGGACGATTTGGAAGATGCGATTGTGAGAAATGGCTTCCGGCCGTTACTCATTGGCCTACGCCATGCCGTGACGGCCGGCCGTTTGCCCGCCGTTCACCGCGATCCGTTCGATCGGATGCTCGTCGCTCAAGCAAGCGTGGAGGAACTGCGGGTCGTTTCACATGATCGAGTCTTTGACAGATACGGTCTCGCCAGCGAAGGATTGCCACCGATTATAGTTTGAATGCCCGTTGCAATCCTCAGTTCGTTTCGCCGGCACGCCGTCGCGTACGATAACTTGGCGTCTTGGCGGGAGCAAACCGTCTTTCCTTCGTGCTCTTCGTGTCCTTCGTGGTGAGTCCTCGGCCACACTAATCCCGGAAGAACTTGAATTAACAACCCTGAACACTCCGGCAAAGATATTATTCGTCGCCGACTAATGGTGCGCTTCCTGCCCCTCCAGCGCTAGGTTGTGGTGGTGATGCGACTTGGACACCGCGCCGATGCCTTTGATGATCGTCTGCCAGTGCTCGCCTTCGTCTTCGCTGTAAAACACATCGCCGTCAGTGGTGCCGGCGAAGAGCGCGGTACCGCCGGCCCAGACATCCATCGCCATACCCTCGATATTCGCGCGGATATGCTCCGGCAGCCCACCGCTTAAAATATCCCAAGACTTGCCGCCGTCGCGGCTGCGCGCGACGCGCGCGTCCGCCGTGTGCAGCTTACGCCAGGTGCCGGGGCCGGTCTTGGCGCCGGCGACGAATAATAGATTGGGATCTTTCGGATGGACGAAGAACGGATCGACGTAGCCGATCCTGAAATCCCGCGGCGTCATGCTCTTCCAGCTTGTGCCACCGTCATCGCTCACGCAGAAGCCCGCGACAGTCTCCGGGCCGCAGTTGGTCGTCGGCGCGGTGCCGTAGAGCTTGCCTGGATCGTTTTGCGGAATGAGCACCCGGTGCGCATCGGGGTTGATGTTGTCGATCGTCGTCCAGGTCTTACCGCCGTCGGTAGTGCGGAGAAAACCGCCGACTTCGACGGCGACGTGGATGATGTCGGGATCTTTCGGGTGAAAGGTGATGCTTTTCACGTGCGCCTGATGAGGCGGGCCGGGGAAAGTCCACTTCTCTACGCCAGGCACCTGGCGCAAGCTGGGAAGCTCGGTCCAACTCTTGCCGAGATCGTCACTGTAGTAAAGATGCGCCGGCTGCGTTCCGGCGTAAACTCGCGGCCGCCCGCCGACCCACTGGATCGCCAGCGAATAGATTTCCTTGTCCACGATGCCCTGATTCCGCTGCTGCCAATTCTTGCCGTTGTCGCTGCTCGCGAATATGGCGCCGTTGTAACTGCCGGCAAAAAGCGTCTGGCTCGAATGTTCGAAGATGATTGCGCTGATATGCTGGTCGGGCAGCATGGTTTCCTGCCGGTTCCAGTTGCCGCCCTGCTTAAGGAAGGAAAAGATACCCCTGACCGTGCCGACGAGCAGTTTTTCCGTCGCCGTTTCACCGGTCGTCAGCGACTGCCCCCCGGGCGATAGACAAACAAACATAATGCCTCCTTTCGACTTTACCTGACTGTCAATTGGAATCTCGAATCGATATGCGACGAACTCAGG
>JACPFE010000535.1 GCA_016183145.1 Deltaproteobacteria bacterium
CGATTCTCTCTTTTCCGAACACCAAGGAGTCGATAAGGGGGTGGAGCATACCTCGCGGTTACATGAACGAGATCGGGTTCTGGAGGCTGGAGGGATCGGCCAACGCCGACAGCGAGATCCAAGTGAGCATCCGGCGGGGCATGATAGCGTTTCCAAAAACTCGTTTGATGAAATGTTCGACGCCATACATGAAATCAGGTGTCTTGTACGACGACTTCAAAGGCTACTTCGGCAAGGACAACTCGGACGTTCTGGTCTGGCGAGCGCCGAGCGCTCTTATGAATCCGGCGTTGAAATCTTCCAGGCTGGAGCGGGAGCAAAGATTAGACCCGCAGCGGTTCGCGAGAGAATATCTTGCGGAATTCGCGGAGGACCTGGACACTTTCATTCCTACCGCCTGGGTCGAGGCTGCCATAGTTCAGGGGCGGCGCGAACTCCCACCGGTTGCCGGAGTCGCATATACCGCCGGTTGTGACACGTCGGGATTAGGAAGCGGCAGCAACGCCGATTCCTTCACAGTGAGCATCTGCCATTCGGAAAATGATCGCGTCGTTCAGGACGTGGCTAGGGGTTGGAAAAAGAGCAGGAGCAGCAGCGTAGACCTCGCCGGCATCGTGGCCGACATAGCGCGGATACTCAAGGCGTACAATCTCAGTGAGGTTGTTGGTGATCGCTACGGCGCGCAGTGGGTCGTCGAGGCGTTCGCCAAAGAAAGTATCAGCTACCGGCAGTCGGATCAGGACAAGAGCTTCTATTACCTCGCGATTGAGCCGCTGTTCGCGCAGGGGCACATCGAGATCCTGGACCATGCGCAGCTCGAAAGGGAGCTGAGATCGCTGGAGCGAAGGCCGCAACCCGGCGGGAAGATCAAAGTCGATCATCCGCGCGGGATGCACGACGATTACAGCAACAGCCTCGCCATCGCGGCAGCCATCGCATTCAAGGGCGCTGGCAGCAGCGTAGACCAGTTCCTCGAAAACAATCGTGACATCGCCGACAACAGCGTTATGGCCACCGGCGAGGCTCTATTCGACGTTTTTCTAACCGATCGGCGGCGTGGTGGTGGTCCGCCTAAAGTTTGGTGATGACCGGAAACACGAGGCACCGATGTTGCGAAATGTGATTGTTGAGGGTGGCGGGATGAAATTTGGCTGCATTAGAGGGCCAAGGTCGAACGATCTCGATTCGACCCTTAGCAAACCACTAACCGGATCGCGAGGCAACGGATGGTGATGGACTTGGGCTCTTGTCCCACCGGGCAGCACGCCACGGGTTCCTTCCGTTGTGGGTTCATGGGGTGCGTAGATCTTCGCGGCTGGGCAAAGGAGAACCGCTATCGCTATCGCTTGGAGGAGTCCTACAAGGCCGAGAGCAACGGACACGTCAGGGGCGATGGCAGGTGGTTTGTCGAGATACTGTGCCGGCACGGACTAATTTACCCGGCCGGCGGACCGGACCTGCTCGCATACGCCAGCCGGGGCGTCGTCTCGAAGATACTCGATCTGGGGCCTGACATCCGGCATCACCAATACGATGGCGGGGCCAGGGTGTTCCGGTTTCCGGTATCGCGGCTCGACGAGGTGGCGGCCATATTGAAGCCCAGAAGGCGGCGTCCACCGGTTGCCATGACGCCGGAACGTCTGGCGGCGCTTCGGGAAGGCAGAAAACGCATTGCTGGGGTAGGGCAAACGGCCTGTGGCGGCAGTTTGAGTGCGGGGGGCAAGGAAACGGCTGTCCTACCCTTAACCACGGCGAAAGTGTGACAAAGGCGGGGTTTTGACGGCAAAGGGGGCGATTAACAGTTCTTGATATGCGGGATCGAAAGGAGGGCAAAATCGCGGCGCAAAAACTATCAGTGCTTTTCCATGACGAACCGACGGGGTTCTGCCTGGTCCGCGACAATCAGACCGGCCGGAAATTTCCGGCGAGGTGTGAATTAACGGGGCGGAGCAGACACAAAAATGAAGATCAACGGAATAACGAAAAGAAAGGAAAACATTTTATGAACATCGAAACAGCGGCTGAGATTGTAAGTTATTTTGAAAAGGGAAATGTCGGAGCGGGCGACATGGTAAACGATGCAGCAAGAAAATTCATGGCCGAGAACGGCGAGACGGATTATCGGAAAGCGCTTGTGGGGGTTCATCGGAACGCGCGGGCCGAGATTGATGAGGGATTCGATGAATTCGGAAGGCGCGGCAGGAGCTATGCCAGCCATTTTAAAATCGGCGGGAGTGAGGCAATCGCCCGCGTCCAGAAGCACGACAAAGCGATGGCCCACATTTACCAGCTCGATCCCATGCGCGCGACCGAGACAGTCGGGATTCAACCAGCGCCCGCGGTGGCGGACATCACGGTATCTAACCCCGATATTCCTGAAAGATTCACTAGCGCCGAGCAAGAGGTGTTCAACGTGATCGCCGGATTGCCGAAGGACGCGGACGGGTATGTCACGACGCGCCAAGTTGACGCAGTGCTGGCGGCTTCGGGGGCGAGAGTCGATGAAGCATGGGGCAACCGAATGGACGCAAAGGCGCGAGCGGGGATTCGAATTTTGGGGCTTCCCAATTTCTCCTCTGACAACTATGCGGCTGGTTTTCGATGGGCGGCGAGTAAATTCCCTGCTCTTGCTCGGATGTGGGCAGGCGGGAGACCTACAGCGCAAGGCGTCCGCGAGGCATTTCCGCAGCTTTTAATCACGGACTGAGAGACATTGAGATGACGTCAAAGGAGGATCTACCCATGCGGAAAACAGTCATCAAGGGCGAGATCGGCGGCGAGGCGAGCGAATTCATCGAAGGCGTCTTAGCCGACTTGGAAAACAACAGGTGGCTCAAGAAGGCGCTCAAGCACTGCTTGAAACTGAATCCTACTCAGGCTCACGACGAGGCGCTGATTCTCTACAAAGCCATGCAGATGAGAGCGAACGAAGCAGACGGAATGCCATTGGACGAAAGTTAAGAAATCGAAAAGGAGGTAAAAGAAATGACGAAGAAGAACGAAAAGGGCAACGGCACGGCGCACGGCAGCGAGATCGATTTGCCGGACATCAAGAAAGATCCCGTGACGATCGCGGTGGAGACGGAGCAGGCGGAGGCGAAAAAGAAAGTTGACCGGCTTGAAGCCGTTGAATCGGAGTTGTCAGCTTTGCGCGAGAAAATCCGTGGCATGGAAGCGGAGCGCGAAAAGCATGCGGTGGCGCTGGAGAACGCGAAGGTGGTTCGGCGTCAGTTTGCCTTCAACGCGAGTGATGGCGATGCAGAGGCGCAGGAAATACTCAGGGCGGCGCGTGTCACGCAAACAGAGGCGGCGCTGCAACTGGAAGATTCGCAAGCGGCGGTTGACGAAGCACACCGGAGATTCGACGCGCTGGAAGCCGAGCGCGATCGGCTTGCGGCATCCGAACCGTGGCACGGTGCGATGGTGCTGGCAAAAGACCTACTCGAAAAGGACGGAGCAAAAATCGACTTCCATATCTCCGGCTTGATCGAAGTATTGAGCGGGCATCAGCAACGGCTGGAATCGTTGAAAATGTTCGCCAGAGACAGCGGACGCGAGCGCGCTTTCGGGAACTGCGGGACTCGGCAAGTGATGCGGGTATTCTCCACGCGGATGGCCGCAATCTGGCCGCTCGAATACGAGAAGTTTTCTTCGGCCTATCAGAAAAACAGCTACGGCCAAATTCTGCGAATGCAAATTGCCAATGGCATCGGCGTGAATCTTGAGGTTGAGCCGGGAAGCGAGACGAGCGGGCCGACGACTGCAATCGAATCGACAGAAGAGAACGCTCAAGCGTAGGAGTTTGAACGTATTCGCGCAGCGTCAATGCGCGTAACAGTTCCCGGCCCGCACGGTGCGCTTGGTCACGCGCCGAAAACCTCCTTGCCCCGATGTTCCGTCGGGGTTTGCGGGCCAGGTTTTTAAACTTCCCTGACGTGAAAGACGGGGAGGCACCGGCGTTTTCGCGGACGCTGGGAGTTTCGGCTCGCGGGCAAGGGGCGCGGCGGTCAATCTGCGTCTCTGCTCGCGAGTCGGAGCATTGATTGACGATGGGCACGAAAGTTTTCACGAAAACGGTGGAGATCAACGGCGCGTTCATTGCGCTCCGCTCATTGGACGGCACAAGCTGGTCGAGCGATTTGAAAGGCCTGCGGCGCTTCCAGGCCGAACGGAATGCGAGCCTAGCGGTAACTCGAAAGGCGTTCAAAACAATTGGCGTCAGCGACCGATGGGGCATGAGCCAGTGGAAAAAGCGAAAGGCCGGCTGAGGGTGGTGGAAATACAGTGACAGCACCGGGACAAAAGTTAGTGAGGCAATTTTCAAGATGACCCGAACGCTGGGAAATAACGCATTTTCAAATTTGCGCAAAACGGCTGGCGGCCTTGGTGCGGCTACGGGTGGGTGTGGTATAGCGGTGGGGAAACGATGGATTCCCTTGGCATCCTCATCATCGTTTCATATTCCCAATCCCAATAGGGGCCAATTCGTGCTGCAAGCATATTTCGACGGCAGCGGGCAAAACAAACCCGGCGATAAGATGCTAACCCTTGGCGGGATAGTGGCCTCCGGCTCGGTATGGACAGATTTTGAGAAAGAGTGGATGGCGACTCTACAAGCTCATAACCTGCGGGAATTTCACATGACCGACGCTATGGCTTTACGGCGCAGCTTTAAGGGTTGGTCAAATGAAAAGGTCGAGAATCTTCTCAATGATCTATTGACTGTGTGCAGCAAATTTTACAGTCGCCGTTTTTACGCCAAGTCTTGTACCGTCAATCTGGAAGAGTATTGGAAGTTTGCAAAGGAAATATTAGTTCTTCCAACGCCTGAGGAAATTTGCATCAACGCCTGTTGCGGTAGCGGATTGCCGGAAGATGAAGAAAATCCCGGCGCCGAATTTCAGCAAGTCGAACTTTATTTCGATATCCATGAGGATTTCAGACATAAAATTCAGGAGCCGTGGGAAAGAGGAAAACGAAAACATGCGGGAGGATGGATAAATCAGGTTCAAACCATAGCTACCATATGCGCCGAAGAAAGACCGCCGCTCCAAGCCGCCGATCTCATAGCTTGGACAGCCAATGCCTATCATCGAAAGCACGAACGAGCGAAAAAACTTTATCCAATCATGCGCTCTACCATCATCGGATGGCATATCTTTTACGATTATGGA
>JACPFE010000536.1 GCA_016183145.1 Deltaproteobacteria bacterium
ATCCCCTGTTGGAAGGTTACCGCGGCCATCCGCCGGCCGATATACCTGCTATCGAAGATCTGCTGCTCCGAGTCGCCCGGCTCGTGGAAGAAGTCCCGGAGATTTCCGAGCTGGACTTGAATCCGATCATCGCGCTACCGCCGGGGCAGGGTTGCTTGATCGTCGATGCGAGAATTCGCGTCACCCCGTTACACTAGACATCGTCGCGCTAAAAAGCATGAGGCGCCGCGTTGAGGGGGGTTCTCTTCGGCGTTTCAATTCACTGTGGGTGATCCTGCTATCCCGACACACCGGCTTTTCGCAGCGGGCGATTTGTGGGTTCCGCGACAACGAAGAACCGCCGTTGAAACCACAGAGCCACATGCACCAGACCAATCAGAACAGGCACTTCTACCAACGGCCCTATGACCGTGGCAAACGCCGGCCCGGAATTGAGGCCGAACACGGCCACCGCCACAGCGATAGCCAGTTCGAAATTGTTACTCGCTGCGGTGAAAGCCAACGTGGCGGTTTGGGAATAATCCGCGCCGATTTTGCGCCCCATATAAAAACTCACGAGAAACATCACAACGAAATAGATCACCAGAGGGATAGCGATTCGCACAACATCGAAAGGGAGCTGAACTATTAGATTCCCCTTGAGACTAAACATCACCAGAATGGTAAACAGCAGCGCGATCAAAGTAATAGGGCTAATCCGCGGGATAAAGTGTCCATGGTACCATTCCTTCCCCTTCGCCTGGACTAACACAAGCCGCGTGAGCATGCCGCCAAGGAAAGGAATGCCCAGATAAATGAACACGCTCTCTGCGATCTGCCGAATGCTCACAGCCACCACACTGCCGTGCAGGCCGAAGAGCGGTGGTAACACGGTAATGAACAACCAAGCGTAGACACTGTAAAAGAACACTTGAAAGACACTGTTAAACGCCACCAGGCCAGCCGCGTACTCGGTGTCTCCGTTGGCTAGTTCGTTCCACACAATCACCATAGCTATGCAGCGGGCCAGTCCCACCAAAATCAGTCCCACCATATAATCCGGATAGTTTCCAAGAAAGAGAAACGCAAGGATAAACATTAGCATGGGGCCGATTAGCCAGTTCTGCACAAGTGACAACCCCAGGACCCGCCAATTACGAAATACCCGTCCCAATTCTTCATAGCGGACTTTGGCCAGCGGAGGGTACATCATTAGAATCAACCCGACCGCGATGGGGATGTTGGTTGTGCCCATCTGGAAGCGATAGACAAACGACTCGACCCCGGGAAGGCCATAACCAATGGCGACTCCCGTGCCCATTGCCAGAAAAATCCATAGCGTGAGGAAACGGTCAAGAACGGACAGTCCTTTTGGGTTGCTCATAGATATCTCACCTTCATAATCATGAACCAGATCAGGACAGCGATCGGCACATTGATCTGATTGCCTTCACCAAATTCCAACCGCCGGAGTTAAGTGCTATCCCGGCGTGACGCTTGCCGGCTTAGGCGCCCGCTTCAAAGGCGCCGGGGCCCTCGGCGAGCAACAGAGCCCAACGAGACGGCCGCGATCCAGCCGCATCTCTTTATCTTCCGCGAGGCCCGCGCTCACCGCGGTGAAAATTGCCGCCGCCCGGGTGTCGGGCGGAACCGCAAGCCGGTAGTGCATCCATTTGCCCTCCCGTCTTGCGGCGACGAGACCGGCGCGCCGGAGATAGGCCAGATGTCGCGAGATCTTCGGTTGGGTCAACTTCAGCGCTTCCACCAGGAAGCAGACGCAGACTTCGTCCGCGCCCATGAGATTGATGAGCCGGAGCCGCGTCCGGTCGGCGAGCGCGCGAAACAAAAGATCCAGTTCGTATGGTTTGGCTGAGTTGGATTTCATCAGGCTCCACCTTAACACGATTTTTTACATATGTCTTGACAGATATGTTTAACGAATTATATTCGCCTAAGCAAATATATAAGGAGGCATCATGGCTGTCGAGAGTGACAAACCCAAGATACTATTTCTTTGCACGGGTAATTCCGCCCGGAGCATTTTCGCAGAATATCTCACGAAGAAAATCGGGCGCGATCGCTTCGAAGCCTATAGCGCGGGGAGCCAACCCGCGGGTGCCGTGAATCCCTTTGCGATCCGCGTGCTGCAAGAGCAATACGGCATAGACACGCGGGACGCGCGCAGCAAATCATGGGATGAGTTCAAGAATGGCAATTTCGACATCATTATTACGGTCTGTGACAAAGCCAGAGAGTCCTGTCCCATCTTTCCCGGCCAGCCGATCGTTGCTCATTGGAGTACCCCCGATCCGGCGTTGGCTCAGGGAACCGACGAACAAAAGTTGCGGCACTTTAGAGAGGCGGCCCAGCAAATCCAGCGTCGAATCGAGCTGCTTTGTTCCTTCCCCATCGGAAAGCTCGGTCACCTACTGGCCCAACCAGATTCAGGTGCCGGAATCAAAAACTAGTCCAAGAAAGCGAGGCATGATTACGGCGAGTCTCCAAAAGGTGCACATCGGATTAAATGTCAATAACGTCGATCGCTCGGTGAAGTTGTATCGTGCTATGTTTAGAATAGAGCCCGTGAAATGGAAGCCCGGATACGCTAAATTCGATATCGAGGTGCCGCCGTTAAATCTTACCCTAAACTATAGCGACAATATCGCCGATCAAGGCGCGTTGAATTATCTCGGCATAGAGGTTGAAACCACTGCTGCGGTCTTGGCCGCCAAGGAGCGGCTTAAGAACGCCGGGCTGGCGACCCAGGATGAGCGGCATCACGGCAAGCACCGACTTTAACGGCGATTATGAAGCGTCCAGCTGAAAGCACGGGATGGTGAAATTGAGGCCGGCTATTATTTCCGCCGGCGTCGTTTCGCTGGCGAGCGCCTTTCAATCTCATCCTTAACCCAAGTCATCGCGGCGATGGTCGAGGGAAACCCAAGAGTGGTTAGACCGAGTAAGACGACGTGATAGATTTCCTCCTCTTGCGCTCCTTGCGCAAGCGCTTGACGCGTATGCGAATGGACCGCTCCTTCCCTGCGCGCGCCGATGGCCATCGCTAGTTTCACCATCTCTCGGTCTTTCGCGCGCAATGGGCCCGTGCTGTGAACCAAAGCGCCCAATCGATCATAGGCTTTCCAGATCTCGGGATAGGTTTTTTTAAACGATTCATAAGGTCGCGGTAGTTTCTGCATTGGCGAATACCTCCTCCTTGTTTTTCAACTCTTGTATCGCGTCTTGTGCCGCCGTGGCAAGAGCATTCGGCTTCGCGGTCCTGTGCCATCCAAGTGCTTGTTTCTGTCTTCTCGGCTTACGGTGCGATGCGACGATTCGTGAACCCGTATTCCGAAGTTGAAGTTACAATCTATACTGAGCGAGGTGTGAGACTGGAGTAGCGAAAATTGTCGTAGCTTGCGCAAATTTTCTGGTGCCTGCTACTCTTGGCTACAGTCTTCGACAAATCCATTCTCACCACGAAGTGTGCCATGATCTTATGCTCGCCCGCCGAGAATGAAAATGGAGGGATTTCCTTCCACAGGGTGCCCTCCTCGACTCGTCATTCCCGCGCACGCGGGAATCCAGGTTTGTTGCGCCGAATTAGCCTGGATA
>JACPFE010000537.1 GCA_016183145.1 Deltaproteobacteria bacterium
GGGAGCCGCTGAGCCGAACAAAAATCATCTTGCTTTCAAAGTGCCGAGGTCTTACCATTTAATCTGACACAACAAGAAAAATTGATGGAATCAGTCCTTTCCATCGTCAAAGAAGCAGAAGGGCGGGCCGTGATGTGATGACATTTGCCATTAGGTTATCTCTTAGATTTAAGGTGCTTACACAGCTATCTAGAATACATTGCTTGATCCCCAGAAGTTATTCGCAACCGATTGCGCTGACGGTTCTCATGATGCTTGCTGGGCTCGCAAGCAGCGCGCGCGCCGAGATCCAGGAGTACAATCGGCGCGCAACTGCCACGGCGCAGATCATGGCCGGGATATCTCCGGCGGGGAGTGATCTGGCCCTGGAGCGACGAACCAAACTGGACGCGTTCGTCGAACATCAAAAATCGATGGCCGTTCAATGGAGCCAGGCGCGCGGCCGAATCTCGGCCATTCAAAATTGGCGCTCCCGGGAAATAAATATCCCGGGGGCGGCCCAGAAAACGCTTCTCTATCCTTTCAGCGGACCGGACTTTCTTAACGCTTACACGCTGTTTCCTGACCACTCCCGGTACATATTTTTTAGTCTCGAGCGTCCGGGTTCACTGCCCGATCTCGAATCGGTCACGCCGGTACAGTTCGGCAAGTTGTTGGAGGATGTCCGAAACGCCTTCCGCGACATTTTTCAACGCAACTATTTTATCACCGACTACATGAGCAAACAGCTTACGACCCCCTGGATTCGCGGCACCGTGCCGGTGATGGCGACCATGATGGCCCTTATGAACCAGCGTCTTATACGGATTGAACCGGTCGATCTCTTTCCCGAGTTGACCCGTGCCTACGAGGCTCGGGACACCGTCAAACACCCGCGCATGATCATGCGCGGGGTGCGTATCGTTTTTGTCAGTGCCGGCGGCGGCGCGCAACAGGAGCTGTACTATTTTTCCGTGGACGCCACCGATAAAGCTCTGGAATTCTATCCTGGCTTTTTGGATTGGGTCCGGCAGCACCGACCCGCCAGCGCGTTGCTCAAGTCGGCCTCCTATTTGCTTCATGACAATCAATTCGGAAAAACTCGCAACATGATTCTGGCGACCGCGGACTACGTGGTTCAGGACGACACCGGAATTCCTTATCGCTTCTTGCACCAGGCCCCGTGGCAAGTTCGCCTGTACGGGCGTTATAATAAACCGATCAAGTCATTACGCTATGGATATCAAGCCGACCTCGAAGGGGCATACAAAGAGAAAGCGGATCTCGCTGAGTTGCCGTTTCCCTTCGGTTATCACTGGCGCGGCAAGCAATCCGGTTTGATGATCGCCAGCCGCTGACACCCGACTCTGTGGCAAGGCGTGTATTGACATGGGTCTGTCTCGTTTTCATGGCCGCTAGTTGTAGCGTTCCGCGAACCAGCCGCCGCGCTTTCCAGACCAGTGACGGCGTCGCGCTTTCCGTGCTCGAAGCCGGCAGGGAACACTCGGGCGACCGATACCTCAAAATCGTCTTTGTTCCCGGTTGGTCGATGCCGGCTGCCCTGTGGCAAAAACAACTGGAAGCACTAAGCGGTAGTTACCATGTTCTAGCAATCGATCCCCGCGGCCAAGGGGAATCGCAGGTCCCGCCAGCCGGTTACACAGCGGAGCGGCGCGCCCGCGACATTCAAGAAATTCTCGCGCCGCTTTCCAACGTTTTGCTGGTCGGTTGGTCCCTCGGCGCAATAGAGTCGCTGCAGTACGTGCAGATGTTCGGCGCCGACCGGCTCGCGGGCCTGGTGCTAGTCGACAGCTCCGTCGGCGAAGATCCCGCGCCGCCGCCGGGCGGAACTTTTACGGAGCGCTTGCGCGAGGATCGGGACAAAATGCTCGAGGAGTTTGTCCACGCGATTTTTGCCAAGCCACGACCAAACGGAGAAATCGACGCCTTGGTGCGGAAGGCGAAACAGTTGCCCCTTGAACCGAGTATCGCGTTGTTGTCCTATCCCTTCGAGCGCGCGCACTGGCGGCGCATCGCTCATGGTTTTACCAAGCCGCTTCTGTACGTAGTAACGCCGCAGTTCGAAGCGCAAGCGCGGAGCTTACAGAAAAATCGCCCCGCCACGCAGATCGAAATTTTCAGAGAGGCCGGTCACGCGCTCTTCGTCGATGAGCCGGAACGATTTAACTCGTTGCTCGCACGATTCGCCGTTCACCTTGCACGTCCGTAAGGGTATTTAGCGCCCCTTCATCTCTGCCAAGGATATCCAGCCGGAAGTTTATTGGCCCACCGGCATCAACCGGCCTCAACCCATTGGAGTCCTGGAGCTGTGGCCTGTTGGGTCGATCAAGAGTTCAGAACCTGGGTTAGCTATTCCGCTCTCATCATGCCTTGCGCCTTTTCTCCACTCCGTGCAGGGTGAAATAATATTGATGTTTGCTATTTTCTTTTGCCGGAAAAAGGTGTATAGGCGGGGAAGGTTTTCCAATGATCCCTTAAGGTTGCGGAAAAAACAGTATGCCCCCTAGAGAGTTTCTAACGACAAAAGAAGTGGCCCGCTACCTTCGGGTCAATGAGTATACCGTCTATCGCCTTGTGACCCAGAGAAAATTACCTGGCGTCAAGGTCGGTTCTCAATGGCGCTTTAAACGGAGCGTCTTGGAGCGATGGCTGGAAAGCCAACTAAATCCACCGCGTGAACAATGAGCGCTCAGTTATCACATCAGCTAACGAACGTTCCGGCCATCCAGCGCATGATAGCGGCTGGCTAGCTATTCCCCGGGATTCGCTTAAACGCCGCCGGCCTTCGCTTCCTGCCGCAAGAATTTTTTGACATGACGCATGAGGTCGATCATCTTGACCGGCTTTAGGAGAAATTCATTGCATCCGCCCTGAAGCGCTTTCGCTTTCATATGGGGAAACGTGCTCATCGCGACTATGGGAATGCGGTCGGCCTCGGGCTTTCGTCGCAGGGTAAGAACGAAATCCAGGCCGTCCATATCGGTAAGTTCCATTTCCAGCAAAATGAGATCGGGCTGGCACTCCTCAACCTTTCTGAGTCCTCCCGTGCCGGTAACCGCAACGACGGGGGTCAGCCCCGCAAACATAATCTGCTTTACCAACAACTGAGTATAATTGGGCTGCTTCTCGACGATCAGTACGGTCTTGTTAATCTGTGCGCCCATGTGGGGTTACCGCTCGCCGACGGGGAAGGAGCAACAACCGTGCCTGCACAGGGTAAGAAATAGCTCTTCAGAAATCATGGTTTAGGAGTTTCATGGGCGCAGAATTCCCTGGAACATCCGCCGCCAAGCGTACAAAAAGGTGCAGGAAATTGGTCACCACGGCTAGCCGAGAGATGGCAAATCTATCCGTCCACCACAGATTGAGAATCGATCTGTGGCAATCACTTCATCGCGAGGCTCATTCGGAATTCCACCAGTCTGAACTGTCTGGGTTTAAAACTTCAACTTGCCCGCATATCCGGTCATCTCGGCGTACCCTTTACCGGGCACTGGTTTGTTCCGCAGAGTTCCCTGCACCTTCACCGCTCCCTCCCAATAAGTCACCCGCGTGCTGCGATTTGTGATCAGCTCTTGCCCAGGAAACGCCGGCGTGATTTCTAATTCGATCTCCTCGCCAGGAATGGAAACCTTCCATTTCATCGGATAGTCGGCGCCGCTTTTCGGACTCTTCCAGCGCTCCGACACGACCATGCGGAAGTCTTTCAACGCGAGCTGCTTGGTCATACCGTCGGCTTGGACGATTGTACCACTCGAATACGGATCGACCGAACCGTCTTTGCGGCGCATGAAATAGAGCATCAGTTCGGTATTATTCTCGAGCTGCATGCTGAACCAATCCCAGCCGACCTGGTCTTCTCTGAGCTGGTTGCTGCCGAACTCGTGGTCCATCCAGCTTAGGCCGCGAACCTTCTCTTTCTTGCCGTCAATCGTCAGCTCGCCGTCGGTCTGCATGCGAGTGAGCGAATAATAATAAGACGCGTGTCCTTCACCTTCCCCTTTCGAACTTAACCCATTGAGGCCGTGGAGCACCGGGGGCTTGAGCGATCGCAGTGCCAGCCGCAATGCAATGCCTCGGTCGCTCACTTGAATAGCGTGTTTCTCTCCATCGCCCTCGACTTTCCAATCTTCGTTCCAAACCAGATAGCGACCGGTCGCCGCGCCGGCCTTATTGTCGAACCCCCGGTTGATGCGCTCGCGAAAATGAAATCGTTTCTGCTCGATGTCCGAGAGGGCGAAATGGGCCATGTAGAGATCGGTGAAAATGATGGGGTGGTCCTTATTTTTTTCGTCCTGCCGATCGCGCACCCCGAAGCGAAAAAACGTAACCTGATAGCCGTAGCGCTTGCCGCTTCCAGTCTCCAAGTGACCCGTGTAGTACCACCACTCCGTTTTGAAATCGGGGTGCGAGTAATGATCGACCGGAAAAGTTAGCTTACGGCCGGGCAGAGCGAGTTGATACGTGAAGCCAGAAGCTATCAGGAATACGCCCACCAAAGCGGCGATAAGGCGGCGCGCGTCACCCTCACCCTTCCCTCTCCCGTCGAGGGAGAGGGTTAAAGACATTGCAAAGGGGGTCCTGGAAAAAACCTGTGAATTTTTCTGGCCTCGCATGATTTGCAGTACCTTTTCGACTAGTGCTATAGGGAACCTATGGATAAACAATACACGCGCGAAACCTTGCTGACAACGGCGACGGAATTGCAGAAGCAGCTTGGCTCGTCGACTCTTTGCATCATCGACACGCGCGCCGCCGAGGACTACGCCAAGGGCCATATTCCCGGCGCGACCCACTTCGATCTCTTCGGTTTGAGCCTGATCGATACCACCGACGCACCGCTCAGAGCGTTCATGTTCATGATCCACCATGTGCTCGAACTCCGCGGCGTCAGCGAAGCGAAAGAAGTCGTTTTCTACGGCGCGAACTCCGATATGCGCGCGGCGCGCGGCGTGTGGTTTCTGGAATACTACGGCCACCCGAAGGTGAAGATGCTCGACGGCGGCTTCAGCGCTTGGAAAGCTGCCGGCGCGCCGATTGGGGTCGATGCTACGCCGCCCAAGGCCGCGACGTTCAAAGTCGCTGAGCGCAGGGAAGTCTTGGCCACCGCCGATGACGTGCTTCAGTCGCTTAACAAAAAAGAGATCGCCATTCTCGACACCCGCAGCAAAGGCGAGCACTTTGGCACCACCGTGCGTGCGGCGCGCGGCGGCGCTATCCCCGGCTCGATCCATATCGAGTGGACGGATAATCTAGGCGCGGACGGCAAGTTCAAATCCAATGAGGAACTGAAAGCGATCTATGACCGGGCCGGCATCACAGCGGACCAGGAAGTCATCTCTTACTGCCAGGGCGGCTACCGCGCCGCCCATAGCTACGTCGCCCTGCGTTTGCTCGGCTTTCCCAAGGTGCGCAACTACATCGGCTCTTGGAAAGAGTGGGGTGATCGAACGGACCTGCCGATTGAAAACCCTCAAGGCAAGAGATGAATCGGCTCGCGCGATCTTGCAGCTTCACTGTCGCACTCCTGGTCTCCGTGTCACTTCATGGCCGAGTCGCCGGCGGAGCTGAATTCAGAAGAGTCACTCTGTCCTACTCCGCGGTGAGCATGACCTGGTTTCCGGTGAAAATCGCGGTGGAAAAAGGTTTCTTCCGCAGCGAAGGACTGGAGCCGCAACTGATTCAAATGAACGGCAATGTCGCCACCGTAGCCCTGGCCAATGGGCACATTGATTTCTCCTTGAATATCTCGCCGGTGCTCAACGGCGCGATACAGGGGCTGGGAACGAAACTCGTCGCGGTGCTCAATTCGCGGCCGTTGTTTGCTCTTGTCGTGCGGCCGGAGATCACCTCGGCTGCCGATTTGAAAGGTAAAGTTTTCGCCGTCAGCTCTTTCGGCAACACCCAGGCGATTCTCACGGAAAAACACTTGCAGCACTTCGGACTCAAAAAGGGCGAATATCAATTGCTGGCGATGGGCGCCACCCCGGCGCGGATCGCCGCCATGGAAAAAAATATCGCCCAAGGGAGCTTGATGCCTCTGCCGGCAAACGTTCAGATGGAGAGCCGGGGCTATCGCTTGCTCGGCAACACCGCCGAAATCGTCCCTCTCCCGATCGCCGGCCTCGGCGTCCATGAAGATAAGATTCGAAAGGACCCCGATTTGATCAAAAGAGTCCTTCGCGCCTCGCTCAAGAGCCTGCAGCTCCTGCAAGCCCACCCTAAGGACACGATAAAAATCTTAATGGACTGGACTCGGGCAGCGGAAAAGGACGCGGCCCGTTCCCTCGATCTCGCCGGGCCAGGGTTCAGTAAGAACGGTTTGCTGACCGACGACGATCTCGGCATCGAATGGGGCTTCATTCAGCAACAAACCAGGAAAAACAACGTGCCGGTTGCCGTCTCCCACGACATGTCGCTGCTCCGCGAAGCGCAAAGGGAACTCGGCATGCAATGACGCGCCCCTAGGATAGATACATGAATTTTGACTCATAGCCCGGATTAATCACACGTGACAGCAATCGAGGCGCGAGCTCGGAGGAGCGAAGGCACAGAGGCGAAAAGTTTCAATGCCCTGTATGGCGCTCGGCACGGTGCTCGAATTTTTCCCAGGCGTTCGCTTTACAACCTCAGCCTGCAGGCCGCACCAAGGCACAGGCCCATTGCCTTCGCTCCGGAAGGCTCGCGCCTCGATTGCCGTCACGCGTGAATCATCTGGCCTACGCTCTCAGCGCCGGCAGGACTTCTTCGCCCAGAAAAGCGATCTGCTCGTGCCAGTCGGCGTAGCGGAATCTCAGATCGTAAACGATATGGTCGGCACCGGCCTGCTCATAGGCGCGGGTCGCGCGGACGATGTCCTCTGGCGTTCCAGCAAGAAGGAACCCTTCGATATCCTCCAGCGTCGAGAATCGACCAGACGCGGGCTTGACCCAAGTGGGATATTTCTCCGCCTCGGCGATCAGAGCCTGAGCGTTCACCGACGCCAGCGCCGCCGCTCTGATTTTGTCGATGCTGGTGAAGGGCATGACTGCCGCCGTTACCATCGGCCTTCCGGCGTTTTGACATAACTCGCGGAGGTATGTGACGCATTTTCTGAATGTCGCGAGTGTGATCCGCGCCGGCATCCAGCCGTCGCCATACTCAGCGGCGCGACGGCACGAGGCCAGCGTCCCGCCGCCGCACCAGATCGGAATGGGCCGAACCGGAATAGGTCTAAGTCTTACCTCCTCGAAGGCATAGGCGTCGTCGCTGTGCGAAACTTTTTCACCGGCCCACAGCCGGCGGCAAATCGCAGCATTGGTCTTTGCAAGTTTGGCCCTGTCCGCAAGCGTGCTCGGACGGCCCGCGGCAGCGAATTCATGGGGGAAGCCGCCGATTCCCATGCCCATGAGGAGCCGGCCGTTGGAGATCGCGCTCAAAGCCGCGAAGAGCTGGGCCAGATGGATGGGATGTCGATGGCAAATCACCATCGATGTCCCGAGGGTAAGCCTTTGCGTTACCGAGGCGACCGCCGCCAGCACCAACGGCCCTTCAATATGCGTTTTGTCGCTCCCTTCGATGCCGTGCGGCTCGAAGACAAGATGGTCCCTGACCCAGACGGAGTCAAAGCCGTAAGCTTCAGCCTTTGCCGCACCGATAAGACACTTCTCGACCGATGCGTGTTCGCCGAAATGAGGCAGCAGCAAACCGAACTTCAAATTCGTCGCCATAAAGATTCTTTTCTCCATCGCTCGAGCAAGATTTGCAAGCGCCCGCGAAGGATACAGGAAGCCAAACAAGTAGTTTGTGTTAGCCTATTGCCAAGGAATGCATTTAACAGTGATAGACTGGCTCTCGCCGGTGCTTTTTTTCAAAAAATTCCCCTTGATTTTTTATTTTTGCGGACTAAATACTACTTAGGTGGACTTTCTAAGATAATTCAGCTCCAGGCGCAACGAGTAGTTTCTTAACTCACTGCTCGCGAAGCGCAACGCCTCCCTCCCGGAGAGGAGTGAACGGTCATGTGGAGCCGGCTGTACCGCAATCACGTCCTAATGGCCTTCCCGACCTACGACAGCGCCAAGCATGCCTGGGTACCGCAGGTCGATATCAACTGGTTTCTTGGCCCTTCTCACGATTCCACGTTTGTCCGTTTCCCGAGCCACTTCCTTACCGAAGACGAAGCCGTGAGGTGGGCTTTAGCCCGAGGCCAGGCATGGATCGACAAGCGCCTCGAGCACCTGCAAGGCCGTGCGCCCAAGCGGCGGCGCATGTTCGACATGATCGAAGCGTTCAACGAGAGCCTGACGAAGGCGATCCCCCAACAACCACGCCCGGCTCAAGCGGGGCCGAGTCGGTCCTTGAAACCAAGCCTCTCTTTCGAAGAATTTACCCACCTTCTCGCGCAAAAAAAGGGCTTGACCTTCAGCGTCAAGACGTTGCAGAAAAGCTACGCCGCGCTGGTCAAGGTAAGAAAAACCAAGCGCTGGTCTTGGGCCGAGACCAAACGGAAAGTGATGCGCGCCCAGCAGGCCCCCGCTCCGACCGGAGCGCCGCGGCGCATTCCTCTCTCAGAGCGGGCCTGGGGCAGAATCCATTAGACGTCGCCCGTCGGTCCGCAGCGCACCATTCGCCGGCGAATTCGAAGAGACCGCGTGTGGCTCGGCCTTGGCCCGGACCCCATCGATCAATTCGTCCTGACGCAACCCGATGATCACCGCGCAAATATTCTATCGCTTGCTTGCCGATCTGGTTGTCTTGGTGCATTTCGCGTTTGTCCTGTTCGTTGTCCTCGGCGGATTTTTGGTCGCGCACCGGCGCCCCGTGATGCCATTTCACCTCGCCGCGGCTGTCTGGGCCGCGCTCATCGAATTTAGCGGTTGGATCTGCCCGCTTACCCCGCTCGAGAACGCGCTCAGGGAAAAATCAGGAAGCAGCGGATACTCTTCGGACTTCGTCGCCCACTATATCCTGCCGATCCTGTATCCCGAGGGACTGACGCGCGAGACGCAGATCGCGCTGGGGACCTTGGTGATCGTAACCAACTTGGGAATCTACGCTTGGGTCCTGGGACACAAAATCGGACGGGATGCGCCCTGATTCGCACAGAGAGCGGCAGCGAACGACCGCCCTGTTCTACAAGAATGACCACCGTTCAACCCGGATTCCGCAGTCGAGCATGAGCGAGGGGTAAACCTGGGGCGGCGAAGACACTCAGACTTGCTGTTTCAGAGTCTTTTTCGCCGCTCCGCACAACGCCTTATTATTCCGACAAAATTGGCATAACAGAAAATTCTGTCCCGAGCTTAGAGGTAGAAATGCATTGTCTTCGCGGCGCAAGGTTTACCCCTCGCTCATGGCGTCACTTTCCGACTGCGGAATCCGGGTTCAACGCTTTCTCACCTGAACGCCGAATTGAGCAGCCAGGCCAAGCGGATTCCGGCTTGGACCAGCCGGGTTCGCACCACCGGCCGGGCCATTTCCACGTACTCGTCGGAAAGCTCAACGGATTGGCCGACACTGTACGCCCGGGAACGAACCAGCATCAGCGATTCGTCGGTCCACTGGACCGGGCCCCCGCTTTGCCATCGAAGACGTTCTTCCTCGGTAACGGCCGCACCGAGCCGCCGAGCCAGATCTGCGGGTGTACCGGGTTCCATCTCCACCAGGTCCGTGTCCCAAAAATAATGGAGGTTGGTCGTCTGCCCTCGATAACTTACCTTGATCAAGGTCCCACCGCGGTCCTCCAACCTGCCGGCGTGGAGCGGTTGGTGTATATCGCCGACCAGATGCGCCACATAGCGCAGGGCCATGCGCTTGATGATCGTCGGCGCATTCCTGTCACTGAGGTTGGAAAGAAACCACTTCAAGGCTTCGACGATGCAGTCTCGCTCCGGGCAGTCGCGGGCCTGGTCGTAGCCCTCGGCATTATCGCCGATACTGACGTAATGAAGCGGGTTAAGGTCGCCAATGCTTCTCCCTTCGTGGTCCGGCCAGAGCGCCGCATCGGCCAAGGTCGTGCCCGCAGGGAGTATCTCTTGAATTCGTTTTCGTGTTTCCTGGGTGAAATTAGCTTCCGCGATGAGAGCCACTACCCGATGGCCCTTGTCGCGCCAGGCAAACGCTGGGGAAACAGCCGCGAGATGAAAAAGTAAAAAGGTCGCGATGGCGAAGCCGGTCAGCGACGCTTTGAGAGTCGGCATGAGCAAATTTGTACGTTTACGTTGCCTGTTGTGCAGCTCCACAAGCAAGCCCGTGGCACCTTCCAGTACGGCCGTGGGGCTCCACTTGCGCCTTCGTGCGGCCAATATACCATCCCCTCGCGCAGCGGCAATCCGAACCGCGCTTGTCAATCCGTCCGGGACCGTCTTTTTTTCCACCTGGAAAGCTTGGAAAAAACGGATGGAGGTCCCCAGTGAGAATCGTTGCTTCCAGGTCTGGAGAACTTCCAAAAAAGTCCAAAGAATAGAGTCCTGCGACTGCGCCGAAGGGAGGCTTATAAAAAGGTAGGCGCCATTTCGGGCGTCGGGGAAAAGGAACGCCGCAGATCAGGACTTGGGGCTCAACTCGACTTTAACCGGTTCCTTCTTCTCATCAGGCTCGGCCATGATCGTCGCCGGTTTGTGCACGGTCACCAACGGCTTCCGCCGAAGCTCCTGCTCCCTGGCTTTAATGGCATTGAGCCGCTCTTGGAACCAGGTTTTCTCGGGCCAGTTCCAGTTTTGATCAGCATCTGGATTGATCATCGGCTGCTTCATGACAGTTAACACATAAAACCTTGAGCAATCTTCGTACCAAAATTGCATTCCTGAACTTCCGAGGGAAATTTGATGGACGACCCGATGCTTCGAACATATTTTGCCAAATCTTGCCAGCGGCCGACAAAATCCTGTCGGTATTGGCAAGGGTTCGAGGAAGGGTTTCGACGGCGACCATCCGCGTCTTTCTTGTCCAGATCGGTACAGCGGGTGGAAGGCCAACCTTGTATCGGGACGCAGACTGGCACATAGAGCCAGACACCGACGAGAGAATGGAAGCGATGGGCAGGAAAAAATCAATCAGAGAGAAAAGATAGGAAATGAAATATTCACGTTGGAAAAGGCCCTTTGGAGGCGCGTGGTTGGGGCTGATATTTGCATTGTCGTTTTTGGCCTGGGCTTTCGAAGCGACGACTCAAGTCGAGCGGCCGGGCACTCCGGTGTCCATCAGAGGCAAGGTCCTCTCATTGAAGGACTCCGAATTGATGGTCGCCGGCCCGAGCGGCGAGGTCAGGGTTTCGCTGGCGGACAAAACGGTTATCCGCGGCGACGTTGCGATCAAGCTCTCCGAGATCACCCCGGGTATGTATCTCGGGACTACCGCAACTAAGCAGGCGGACGGAAGCTTCCTGGCTTCAGAAGTCCATGTCTTCTCCGAAGACCAGCGTGGCACCGGCGAGGGGCACCACCCGCTGCGGTCGGCGCCTCAAAGCGGAGCGACGATGACCAACGCCAACGTCGAGCGCATCGAGGACGTGATGGTGCGCGAGGTGAAAGGACGGCTGCTGAAACTCAAGTACAAAGGAGGAGAGGTCAACGTTCTGGCGCCACCGGACATTCCGGTGGTAAAGCGCGTCCTCGGCGATCGCTCGCTGCTTAAACCAGGCGTCGAGGTCTCGATCACCGCGACTCAAGGCGCGGACGGATCGCTCACCGCATCACAGATTACCGTGCGCGCACGGGCGAGGTGATGGCGGGCGAAACTAACGCGGACGAGCGGAGGATTTCAGTCGTTTCGGCCGGGCAGCATTGGCCTCGTGATCTTTGTGGTGCCCGGAGCCGGACTCGAACCGGCACGGACCCTTCCGGGTCCTCGGGATTTTAAGTCCCGTGTGTCTACCAATTCCACCATCCGGGCATA
>JACPFE010000541.1 GCA_016183145.1 Deltaproteobacteria bacterium
GCTCCTTGAAAGCCAAGGGCAAAAGTTGGAGCGTTTTAAGAAAGAGGCAAAAGAAAACTAGGAGAAGTTATGGTTTGGAGTTTCAGACACGACGTGAAATTTTGGCTGTTTTCTCTGTTGGTGTTCGTCTTGGATCCGCTTAAGTGCGGCATGCCGAGAACGGACCTGTTGGCCGCGGAGATTCCTGCGCCGAGCACGATTACGGAAGGGAAAACGGCGCAGGGATACCCATATCTTGCCGGCGGTGTCAGTAGCAACGAAAGAGAAATCTTCGTGGCACGGGGCCGGGATTTCAATTTAAAATTGTCCTTCGCGGACCGAAAAGGGCCGTATATTGCGGATGTGCAAGTCGTCATCGAGGCTGCCAAGGGCGTGGAGATCATCCGCATTGAGGTGGACGGCCCGTTGTTCTTCATACGGCTTCCTGACGGGAATTACGTCGTAAAGGCAACTTTCAACCGGGAAACGAAGCAGGTCAACGTTAAGCTTGTCAAAGACAAGGGCGTTCATTATACGCTCTTATGGGATCTGCGTGAGTGATCCAATTGAAGGTGGGGGAGTTCGCTATAGGACTGCTGGAGCCCTTGCGTGAATTTCCCCAAAGGCTGATCGGAGCTCTCCAATCAGTACTGCTCGCAAGTCAGATTGAGGCGGCCCAAACAGTCCACTCCATCAAGGAGGCAAAACGAGGCAGGCAGCGTGAATTCGCTCGCGGGGGCGTAGAGCTTGTCGCCTGCGTAGAGCTGCACCACTTGACAATTGCCGACACCAATCACCTTTTCCGGTTTTGGCATCATGACGTCTCTCTCGAAGCTTCCCGTGCTGATCATTGAGGTAGCCTCAGGTACGTAATAGACAAGAGGCAGTTCGTCGCCATTTTTGCCCCCCCATTCGGGTGTTATAAAGACTGTTTTTATTCCCTTTCTCTCGCAGGCCTGAACGGTCAGCATCATGTCCATGAAGTTATTTCCCGACGTTGATATCCTTGTGCTGACGATGCCATCGGCACCCAACAGCCGGGCCATCTGGGAGGTGCAGGCGGCCGTCACCTGCTTGCCGAACTCGGTCTCGAACCTGGTTCTTTGGAGTATTACTCCCAAGAACGTGAGCTGCTTTCCGTGCTGCCTGAGAAGCTCCAAAATCACTGCGGGGCTCATCCAGGACCACGTCGTCGGCCGGCTCCCGTTGCCGATGCGTACATCCTTAGTGATCGCGCCATCGAGGAACTCGTTGGGGTGCATCAACGTCGGCAAGGATTCCCGGACAGGGAGGCCATAATACGCAAGGCCCGAGTGAGGACTTTGCCAGGTAATTGACGCCGCCGCGATGTAGACGATGCGCGGAAGAGAAGGATCTGTCTTGGAGAGCTCAAATACCTCAATATCGTCAGGAACTTTCTCGATGGTCGTCGTCGCCAGCCTTTGGGCAACTTTCAATTCCGCCAATTGCATTGCGCCATGCGCCTCGAGCTCCGTGACGCCATCAACAAGATCAATCATTAGGATAACGTTAATCGTGGAGCCGAAGGGTGTAAGCTGGGCCGCGGCCCCCCACATGTCTACAATGCCAGAGCTTTGGGCGGCGGTCCCGCTTAAGATCGTCGGGACATACTCTGCGGAAAGCATGACGGTAACACCGGACAGGCGATGGTTTTTTCCCGCTCCCACCGTCTCCACAGGTCCGAGAATGCCTGGAAAAAGACAACCCGGCCCCACCACTTTGAGCCGCGGCTCCACAGCGTCCCGAAGCTTGACAATTCGAGTCTTCTCCCCCGGAAAGGCAACGTCAAGATCAGCGGACAGAACCCTTTTATCTTCCAGGACGAGCCTAACCAGTTCCTCTCTATTAATTTCGAGCACGCCGCCGCCGTAGCGGGTCTCGCTCGAGAAGCGCACATCCTTTACAAAAAAAGTCGCAATTTCTAGCTTCATGATTTTCTTACCCTGATGTGAAGGTGACATCGGGGACAAAAAGGGTAGGTCCTTTGACTTCTCTCTGAAGAGCAGAAAGGGAGCACTGGATAATGGCCCGGCGCAGAGTTCGATCCGCCTCCGTTGGCAGGTTCGGGTCACCGCAAGGATGGGGAATTTTGGTGCCGGTGACTATGCGGTTGACTTTAAGTTGCATCGCCATGGAAGACATTGCCGTAATGAAGGCGACAGGGATTCCTTCTTTCTCAAGCGCTCGTGCGATCGCAGACCCGCTGCGAGTGCACGAGCCTCAGGTCGACACGAGCAGGGCACCATCGACTCCATTCGATTTCATCTCGAGGGCCATATCGTTCCCCAGTTGGTGCATCACAGAAAGCAATCCGCGTGCGCCGGGAGTGGCATAGAAATGGGAATAGAGCTTGCGAAAGATGCCCTCTCTCTCCATTTCTCGACAGATGTCCAACGGGACCCCGTAATTGGGATTTTTTTTCATGGAACCCGTGTTGTAGCCGCCGTGCAGGACGTCCCAGTTGGCATTCAGCATACAGTTAAGCCCTTCGATCGAGTATTTCCCCCACCGCATATTCTGAAATCCTCTAAACCCGTCGGGGTTTCCCGGCGGTATCACGCCACTGGTAGTTATAAGAGCCAGACAAGCTCTTTTTAGATCGCCAATTGGCGGTGAAACCGGAACGGCTTCAATATTCTCCACAGGTATTTCAGAAACAAAAACACGGCCGCCAATTTTAGCCAATAGCAGGCGAACGGCTCTTGCTGCGCCGCTGTCGCGCTTTACTTTATCGAGTCGAAACCCTCGTGGGATATAACCTTCCTCGGCCGGTGTTCCGATGGCAGCTTGGGCTGCAAGCCTGGAGACAAATCGCGCCATCGCAAGCAGCGCCGCTGCCATACCTGAGGCCTCCTCGGTCGTTGGAAAGGCATAGACCATTCGATCTTTATATTGCTGATAGGTTTCCACCCCAGGGTTCTCAAGATGCAGACCCGTTACGCAGTTCAACCCTAGTGTGCTACTGACCGCATGACAGACCTCTGCGCACGCAAACCCGTACCGCCCAGAAGCGAAGGCCGGACCGGCTACAAGCAATTGAATATTCTGCTCTCGGGCCGTCTGTAATATGACGGCGACGGTTGCGTCGAGATGCTTGCTGAAATAGTCGTCACCGCAATATACGGTAACCACGATTTCTGCCGAGTCTCCCAACAACTCTTGGAGACGCTTACCCGGCCCTACTGGCCCCGGAAAGCATCCAAAAGGAACATCAGCCTTAGCCTCACCACCGATACCAGCAAAAAACTGATTGACGTAATGCATGACACGGACTTTTGACATGGGATGCCACCCGCCTTTCCGCCGATCTTGTTCTCGCCCTTTCCGCTGACCCCGTGCCAGATGCTCTCACAGTTTGGCCCGGCGCAGGATCGATATGGTTTGTTATCAAATCTTTAGAAGCTTCTTGGCGTTTTCGTAGTAAACCTTGCGCTCGTCACCTGGCGAAAGGCCGAGTTTCTTGATGAGTTCAACTCCTTCTTTTTTTAGCGCCATCAATGGCGGAGAATCGGTCCCAAAAATGAAGTGCTCCGCGCCAACGGTTTCAAATGCGCAACGCGCCGCGGGCGGGTGATAGCAAGTAGATTCCAAATACATCATTTTGAGATAATGGCTGGGTGGATGCTTGATCAGCATCGGCTCGTAGGAGCCCAGGAAATACGCTTCGTCCTGCAGCCTGTAGGCGTAGTCCATCCGCCCGATCATCTCACAGATGCCGCCACCGAGATGAGTGCCGACCAGCTTCAGGGTCGGGAACTTTTCGAAAATTCCCCTGACGATCAGGCGCGCTATGGCCAAAGCACCGTCCATTGGACGTCCGATGCTGGAGGCGAGCCGATAGTCTCTCATTCGCTCTTCACCGAAACCAACAGACGGCGGATGAATGACAACGGGAACGTCAAGCTCGGTCGCCAATTGGAAGAATGGCAGGGCCTCGTCGTCATCCGGATAGTTGCCCTGAAGGCTTGAGGTGATCCACGCCCCCTTGAGCCCATCCTTTTTGACAGCGCGCTCAAACTCGCGGAGGAATGTATCGCCGCCATAGGGCACCGTCGCGGCAAATCCGTAAATTGACTCGTACTTCTCCTGCTGCGTAGCGATATAGCGATTATGCCTCATGACCCTTTCGAGC
>JACPFE010000528.1 GCA_016183145.1 Deltaproteobacteria bacterium
GGGCAATGGGTCCGTACCTTGAAGCGGCCTACAAGCTCGCGGTGGTGGAGCGAAGACAGGGAAAAAGTTCAAACATCCAGCCAAGCACCAAGAAAGTCATTGGCCATTTACGACCGGATGCCTTCGCCTCTCCAGGCTCACTCTTCGGTCTACGGTGCGTCGAGTTTTTTCCTTGAAACATGAATAATCCAGGCCAGCGGGCTCTGCAGCGCGCAGGAGTGAACTGTTTATCGCAGATATCCAGTTTCCCTGTACGCGAGCGCGGCGCCGGGATGAAGCCCGACGCCGCCGAACTCGAAGGCGGCGGCGCCTTTGGTCCGCAGCGGTTCGAAAAGATTATTGAGTCCTTTGAACAGCGGGTTCATTGCCGGCAGCGCGTCGAGATTGTCGACAATCGCCTTGGCCATGTCATGGACGATCGGCTCCGGAACGCGCTCGTGAGTCACCAGCACATTGACCACCGCGAGTTGCGCGCTGTCTTCGACCACGCCGCGAAAAACATTCTTCTCCATCGTCACGCCGCGATAGAAGGGAACCTCCGCCAGGACTTTCTCCAGTTGGCCAGGCGCGTAGGGAATGACGCGCACATCGGCGCGTTGGCTGAGATCGGTCATGACTCTATTGGGGATCGGCGGTTGAAACTGCGCGTCGATGGCGCCGGCGATCAGGCCGTCGGCGCCATCGGCGAAGCCCATGTAGACCGGCGTGAAGCTGTCGAAGGAAATGCCCAGCACGCCGAAAATCGTATGGATGTGCTGCTCCATACCGCTTCCCTTGGGGCCGACGGCAACCCGTTTGCCTTTGAAGTCGGCCACCGACGCGATGGGCGACCTCGCCAGCTTGACGAAAAACATCGGCCCAGCGTTGGCCGGCGCCACCATGCGCAACGCAATCTTCTTGCTAAACGGCGGTGTCGCGTTCTTGGCCCGGCCAATCCAGTTAGAGGCCATGAAGGCGAATTCCAACTCGCCGCGATCCAACTGCTCGGCGTTGTGGATGCTCGCGTGGCTGGTCTGTACGACGCACTTGTCGTCTTCAACCCGGCCGCGGTTAAAAAGTTCGGCGAACGCCGCTCCCTGCGTGTAGAAGGTCCCGCCGAACTCGGATGTGCCCATGCGTATGGCCATGTGATCCTTCATCGAAATTTCTCTATCTCTTTCCTCATACACTACACAGCCCTTCGGCTGCAAACCAGATGGTTCCAAATCCGATCGCTTGCTCAAAATTAGCAATTATTTGCCGACCTTTGTAGCGGCGCTTGACGCCGCAGCCGGCGCCGTACTACCGTTGCGCCGAAAGTCTCAAAAGTTCGTTCCCGTTTGGAGGTGCGATTATGGCAGAGCGAGAATTCTTGCCCGGTGACGCGCGGCAACAAGAACGCGCTTATTCTCCCGCCGTCAAAGTGAAAGGAGGAACGACGGTTTACCTGGCTGGTTATGGCGCCTTTCAGGACGAAGCGGGAAAAAGCTACGCCGGTGATTTCGACGGCCAGGTGCGCTTGAGCTTCGAGCGCATACGCCGGACGCTGGAAAAAGCCGGCGGCAAGTTGGATGATATCGTGACGATGACTGTTTTCATCACCGATATGGCCCATGGCACTCGCTTCACGCAACTGCGCAAAGAATTTTTCCAGGAAGGGCGCTACCCCGCCAGCGCGCTGATCGGCATCAAGGCGTTGGCGCGGCCAGAGATGATGGTCGAGATCCAGGCGATCGCGGTGCTGGACTAACGAGGAAGCTCACAGCGGAGGCGCGGAGGGCGCCGAGTAAGAGGGGGCTGGATTATAAAATTCTCCGATCTCTGTGCCTCTGCGGTGAAATCGCATTTGCCACTTGCTTGCGGCTCTCCGGCGCTGGGCGTATCGTGGTGTAGAGAAAAACCCAGGAGGGAAACCGTCATGGAATCGCCCCTTAAAGTCAGCGGCATCGATCACGTGGTGTTTCACGTCAAGGAGCTTTCGCGGGCGAAGAAATTCTACGTCGATTTCCTCGGCATGGAAGTCGATCACGAAAGCTCGTGGCAATGTTTTCTCAAATGCGGTCGCCAGGGCGTCGCCCTTTTCGAAGTCGAAGACAACGAAGAGGTCCACGGCGGCAGCGAAGTCAATCATATAGCGCTACGGCTGACTTCCGACGATTACCAGCGCGTCAAAGCGACGCTGGAAAACGCCGGCATCGAAGTCCACGGCCGTCCGGGCGATCCGCGTTGCATTTATTTTCACGATCCCGACGGCCATCAACTGCAGCTGCTGATGCCGAAGGAGTGAACGGCTCCGAACCGGACGTTCAACGCCGATGTTGAGTTCCACCCAATCATGTCGCTCGACGACCTGAAGCAAGCCGGCCTCGATTCGCTCGGTATCTATCTTGCAGGCGGCCTTTCCGGATATTAATATCGAAAAAGACTGTTCCGTATATTTCTGACTATACCGCCCCCAGTTGCTAATATTTTACGCCCGCCATACAGATGAACCCACGGCCTCTCAGTGCCGGTTGTGTCCGGTGGTCTTGTCGTAGTCGCGCTGAAGCGCTTTGGGAATAAACTCGTCTTCGAGCTTGCGGATTTTCTCTGCGGGCAGGATCGGGTCTTGGGTGCGGGGGATCATTCCCCACGGGCCTGCCGCTGCTTTCTTGTTCCACTCATCCAAAACCGCCGGCCCGCGCTCTTTGAATTCATGCAGAAGCTCCCAGGTTGCTTGCAGACCGTTGGCGGTGGTTAGGCTCGGGTAGAGCACGGCGGCGGCGCCGAGCTGTTGGAATTCTGCAAACGTCGGCGATGGGCGCAGGCCGTAATACGGCGCGATGACCGGTGCCGGGATGCGCCGGCAGGCCTCTTCGATTTGTTCACGCTTCGTGAGCGTGTTGACCCAGATCGCATCGACTCCTGCTTCTTTCACGTACGCGATAGCGTGTTGAACCGCGTCTTCGAAATCGCCGCCCTCCGACCCGATTGAATCGCAGCGCGCGCAGACGACA
>JACPFE010000529.1 GCA_016183145.1 Deltaproteobacteria bacterium
CTACCGCACGCGGATGGAAACCGATCAGGATATTTTCGTCGGCATGCGAAAAGACATTCTTCGGCGCGTGAACGGCGGCTTCAAGATCGCCCGGCGAACCATCATTCTCGATCAAGCCGTTCTGCTGGCGAAGAACATCAGCATCTTCCTGTAGCGTCCCGGAACTAAAGTTCGTTTACAAAATCGGTGACCCACTATCGTCATTCCCGCGCAAGCGGGAATCCAGCGGTCCTTCGAAGTCCTGGATTCCGGCTCGCCCCCCGCTTCAGCCTGAGGCTGATCCGTCCTCTGGCGGATTCGCGGGGGTTGGCCGGAATGACGTTAGGATTATTCAACGAACTTTAGAAACACCACTCTAGCGAACCGGGCTTCAACACTCCATTACTCCAGCACTCCAATTCTCCGCCCCTCGCGTGGCAATCCTCGACTTTTCATGTTACTTGGAAAGCGGCATGGAATTCGGCGTCTTTGATCATCTCGACCGCAACGACTTGCCGCTCAAAGACTTCTACGAAGCGCGCCTCAAGCTCATCGAGGCCTACGACCGGGCAGGCTTTTACGCCTATCACCTGGCCGAGCACCATTCGACGCCCATCGGCCTCGCGCCCTCGCCGAGCGTTTTTCTCTCCGCCGTAGCCCAGCGCACCAGGCGGCTTCGCTTCGGCCCTTTGGTTTACGCTCTGCCCGTGCATCATCCGTTGCGCCTCATCGAAGAAATCTGCATGCTCGACCAATTGAGCGGCGGCCGGCTGGAAATCGGCTTCTGAGATCGGCTTCGGCCGGGGCTCATCGCCGGTGGAGGTCGCCTTCTACGGCCAGGACCCCACCAAAGCCCAGGCCATTTACGCCGAGGCGGCGGAGCTGATTCTTCGCGGTCTCACCCAAAAGACGCTCAACTACCAGGGCGAGCATTTTTCCTTCGAAGACATTCCGATGGAGCTTGAACCGCTGCAGAAACCCCATCCGCCGATGTGGTACGGCGTTCACTCGGTGGAGGCCGCCGAACGCGCCGCGCATCAAGGCCTCAACATGGTGAGCCTCGACTCGGCCGAGGACACGCGCAGATTCAACGATAAGTACCGCGCGGTCTGGCGCGCCAAACATGGCGATAAGCCGACGCCGAAGTTGGGCTTGAGCCGGTTCATTGTCATCGCCGAGAACGAGGCCGAAGCCCGCGCCCTCGCGCGCCGCGCCTACCCGGTCTGGCACCGCCACTTTTACTTTCTCTTTTCCCTGCGCGGCGGCAAACCCGCGCACCCGCGGCCCGCGGAATTCGACAAGATGATGGAAATCGGCCAGGCCATCGCCGGGACCTCTGAGACCGTCTTGGCGTTCCTTCAATCGCAGCTAAACGAATCCGCCGCCAACTACTGCGTCGGCCAGTTCGCTTTCGGCGATCTGTCGCTTGCCGAGTCGCTGCGCTCCGTGGAACTCTTCAGCCGGCGCGTCATGCCCCGCGCTACAGAGAGCTCACCGCAGAGGCGCTGAGGGCGCGGAGTAAAAAGTTTTCGATTACAAAATATTCCGAACTCTGCGATCTCCGTGTCTCAGTGGTGAAATAGCATTCGTTTCTTTGCTTGCAGCGTAGCCGCGCGTGCGCCGCCGTCGTTGATTTGGCCGGTGCTTTGCGTTATGCGCTGGTTAGAAACCGAACGTTGATTTACCGGGAGGAATGAACATGCTCGAAGGAAAAGTCGTCATCATTACCGGCAGCGGCCAAGGCATCGGAAAGCATGCCGCGAGAACTTTCGCGGAGAAAAAAGCGAAAGTCGTCATCGCCGAGTTCGACCGGGACAAAATGCAGCGCAGCGCGGCTGAGATCGGCAAGCTCACGGAAACCTTAGGCGTCCACGTCGACGTGCGCGACGAGGACAGCGTGAAGAGAATGATCGACCAGACGATCAGCCGCTTCGGCCAAATCGACGTGCTGATCAACAACGCCGCCATCGTGCCGCACTTCGCGTGGAATATCCCCCGCTGGCCGCGCATCGCCGACATGCCGATGGAGTTCTGGAGCCGCGTGGTCCACACAAATCTTTACGGCACCTTTCTCGGCACCAAGCATGCGATCCCGCACATGGAAAAACGCAAGGCGGGCCATATCATCAATCTCTACGGCGGCGGCGGTCTCACGCCTGCCGGCGCCTGCACCTATATGGTCACGAAGGACGCCATCCGCACCTTCACGCGCTACGTCGCCGAGGAAGTGAGGGAATCGAATATCTGCGTCGTGACCTTTTCGCCGCGCGTGCCCATCGCCACGGAAACCGCGCCCGAAGAAGCGCTCAAGCGGATGCCCGGCCCGGAGGTTTTGGGCCAGGCGTTCGTCCTCGCCGCCGAGCTGCCGATGGATCAGAGCGGCAAATGTTTCGCGCACGAAAACGGCAAGCTGGTGGAGGAACCGCCCCGGGAAGGGTAAAATTTTGTCGTCTCGTGTTCGTGGCTCGTGCTCGTGAAACAACAGGAAAATCGTCGAGGCAAGTTCTCGACTTTCTTGTCCCCTCGCCCGCTTGCGGGAGAGGGCCAGGGTGAGGGCTGATTTAATTCAACCACCCTCACCTCTATCCTCTCCCTCCTAAAGGAGGGCGAGGAGGTCTCTAGATGAAGATGGCGGGAACGAAAGCAAAATAATTTTAATCTTACGACGAGAATTCTGATGAGCGATTCATACGACCTGCTGCTAGCCGGCGGCACTGTGCTGAATCCGGCGACAAGTCTCAACCAGAAGCTCGACGTCGGCGTTGCCAACGGCCGCGTCGCCGCGATGCAAGCCAATTTGCCGCGCGCAAACGCGACGCGTGTCCTCGACGCTAGCGGCTGTTACGTCACTCCCGGCCTGATCGATTTTCACGTTCACAGCTACTGGGGCGTCAACCCCTACGGTTGCAACCTCGACGCGCTTTGCCTCGCCACCGGCGTAACAACCACGATGGATGCCGGCTCGGCGGGACCGGTCAATTTTCTCGGCTTTAGAAAACTCGTCAACGAAACCTCGAAGACTCGGATGCTCGGCTTCGTCGCCCTCGCGCAACATGGAGTTTTGAACGAACCGGGAGAGCTGGTCAACCTCGGCTTTGCCGACTCCGACGGTGCCGCGCAAACCATCGGCGACAACCGCGACATCGGCGTCGGCATCAAAGTGCGACTGCACAAGAAATCGATCGGCGAAAATAGCCGAGCGGCGCTGCGGCTCGCGATCAAAGCCGGCGAGGTGACGCGCACCCCGATCATGGTTCACGTCGGCGACACGGCGATCTCAATGAGCGAAATCGCCGAAACTCTCCGGCCCGGCGATATCATTACTCATTGCTATACGCCGCAAAGGCCTTCGATTATCGACGAGAAAGGCAAACTGCTTCCCGAAGTGCGCAAGGCGAAGGGGCGCGGCGTGATCTTCGATGTCGGCCACGCCGGCGGCCACTTCGACTTCGACCTCGTGCGCCGCGCCATGGGCGATGGCCTGCTGCCCGACGTCATCAGCTCGGACCTGCACGGCCGGCTCAAACAACCGGGCTTCGGCATCGTCGGGGATTTGCCGACAACGCTCACCAAGTTTTTGCCATTAGGTTTGAACCTGGAAGAGATCATCGCTCGCTGCACGATCAACCCCGCGCGCGTGATCGGCTGGCAAGACCGCATCGGCAGCCTCGAAGTCGGCCGCGAGGCCGACATCGCTGTGCTCAAAATTATCGACGAGCCGACAACGCTGCGCGATTCCGTAGGCGCGGAATGGCGCGTTCATCACCGCATCGCCGCGCGCTGGACCATCCGCGCCGGGGAAGTGTTTCAGGGCAAAGGTTAGCATTTGCTAGGGCGTTGCACGCCCTTCCCAAAAGTTTTACAACTCCTCGGAGGTGGTTCATGAATTCGTCCTGGCAAAATGTCATGGTCGATGATTCCAACACGAGGGTCTACGTGAGTGCCCCGGACACGACGAAGCATGTTTCGGGGGTCATCGTCGTCCACGGGCAAAACGGGCAGCGTACTTTTTGAGGTAGTCCGCTCTGTGAGGGTGTGCCCCCTCGATGATCGTGAGCGATTCTCGAAACAATTGCTCAGCTTCCCCGTACTTTCCGTGGGCAACGTAGGCATCAAATAGATAGCCCACAGCCGCCGCAATGAAAGGGTCAAACCCGATTTCCTTAGCGCGCTTAAAGCCGACCGAGTAGTAATTTTCGGCTGCGGCGTAATAACCCTGGTTATATACCTGATCGCCGGCATGCATCGAGCGG
>JACPFE010000054.1 GCA_016183145.1 Deltaproteobacteria bacterium
ATCAGGGCGCGGTTACGCATGATCTCTCTGGTCTCGCGCCACCCTTCGTACTCGTCTGCGCTCATGAGAACTGCCGCGGGCCGCCCATTTCGGGTAATGACAAGCTCTTCCTCATCCTTTTCACAGTCAGCCACCAGCCGGCTCAGATGGGCCTTGGCTTCCGATAAGCTTAAAACACGCGCCATAACGGTCTCCTTAAGATTCAGACTAGAATTTAGACTAGCCCCGGCCCATGGGGATGTCAAATTGGAGAGCTGATAATATTTCTCATTGATACAGCCGGTCGATGAAGCCGCTTTCATCCAGTTCTTTTAGCAGAGTCGAGTTGATAAAGCGCTCCGGCGAAGCCTTGGCGGCTTCGGGGCGCTCTTTGGCCGCCAGATCGAGCAGCGCTTTGACTCCCTTGACCGACGGGTACGGCTTTTTCGGCACGATCTTGTTGGCGAAATAATCCCAGGTCGCTGCGACGGCTTCCATATTGTCGGTGCGCATGGTGCGCGCGATAATTTTTTCGCTCTCCCGGCGGTTGGTCTTAAAGAAGTGAATCCCCTCGACGAAGGCGCGCATGAACTTCAACGCCGCAGCGCGCTTCTGCGTGATAAAACTCTGGCTGCTCGCCAGGCCGGTGATCTGAAACTCCGCACCCAGCTCCGACATGTCCATGAGCACGTGCATGCCCTCTTTCTGCGCGATGGTGGTGATCGGCGGCAGCAGGATCGCCGCGTCGAGCTGCCCGGCTTTCATCGCTTCGAGCCGCGTCGATTGCTCGCCGAGTTGAAGGATCGTCACCTCGCGCGCATCGATACCCATGCGCTGCAACGCATAGCGGGCGGAGACGTCCGGCGCAGCGCCGAAACGGTTGATACCGATGCGCTTGCCCTTGAGCTGGCTCGGCGAAGTGATGCCTTTGACGGTGACGAACTGAAACGCGAAAGTGTTGACGATGCCGGCCGTCATGACGAGATCCGACCCGGCGAGATTGCCCGTTACGATGGCCGGGCCGGCCATCGCCATCGCCTGCACTTCCCCGGCGATCATCGCCGCGGCGGCCGTAGGCCCGCCGGGGATAAAAATCAGATTGACGTCCAGGCCGTTCTTCTTAAACAGCCCGGCGTCTTTGGTAATCCAGATCGGCGCGTAGGCCCCGGCCTGCGCGCTGTAGCCGACGACCATTCGCTCCAAACCCGATTGGGCACTAGCAGGCGAACCGAGGTAGAGAAGGACAATTACGCAAATCAAACCATAAACGTGGATTGAGTTACAAAAAACGACCGAATCGTCATTCCGGCCAAGCTGGCGATAGCAAGCGCGAGCCGGAATCCAGGATTTCGAAGGAGCGCTGGATTCCCGCTGGAGCTTGTCCTGAGCTGAGCCGAAGGGCGGGAATGACGAATGATGGAATGATGTCGTGTTCATTGAAGCTCAGCGTGGCGGACGGGGTCAGGAGCCTTTCGGGAAGGGCTCCTGACCCCTTATCTCAGTCAGCACTCGTTACTCAGGACGATCACCTTGTCCGCTCGCATTTCCATTTTGGATTTTCGAATGCCGGACTCGTGTAGGGGCCGACCTGCGTGTCGGCCCTCCGAACGGGCGGACATCCTTCGATGGACTCAGGACAGGCGCCGGTCCGCCCCTACCCTTGCATGTTACCTTCTTCACCGAATCACCTTATTCGCTCTTACCAACACGTTCGGCGGGATCGTCAGGCCGATTTGTTTCGCTGCATTTAGATTGATGATGAAATCGAATTTCATCGGTTGCTCCACCGGGATGTCGGTAGGCTTCTGGCCTTTGAGAATTTTGTCCACGTGCACGGCGGCGCGGCGGTACAAATCGACGAAGTTGACGCCGTAGCTCATAAGCCCTCCCGCTTCGACGAACTCCGGAACGTTGTAGGTCGCCGGGAGCCGATTCTTGATAGCGAGATCGACGACCTTTGTTCTGTCGGAATTAAGAACCGGGCCTCCCAGCACTAGTACCGCCTCGGCACGCCGGGGAATTGTTTCCTTTAGCAGCTCCAGCCGCTTCCCGCTTAGCTCCGGGGCAAAGGTCGACAGTCCAGTGATGTTTCCACCTGGCCGCGCCAGGCTGGCAACCAAACCGGTGCCAACAGGATCTCCATCATTCGTCATGACAATGGGAATCGTAGAAATTGCTGCCTTGGCGGCGCGGGTCGCTGGCCCACCCCCCGTGACGATGATACTTACCTTGAGACGCACAAGCTCGGCCGCGAGCGCGGGGAGGCGATCGATTTTTCCTTCTGCAGATCGCCAGTCAATGGCGATGTTTTTCCCATCCACATAGCCAAGCTCGCGCAGTCCCTGGCGGAATGCCTCGATGCGGGCCGAGATGGCGGAAGGGGAGGCACCGACTACGTATCCTATCCGGGGAATTCTCGCCGGCTGCTGCGCCTCGGCCACCGCCCCCCACATCGCGAATGTGATTACGACAGCGAAAGCCCTAACCCATTTTGGTCTGTGGGGCCGCATTTGGATAGCCGATCCTTGGGCAAAGCCCATGAGATCGTCATCCCGGCCAAGTGGAGCGCGAGCCGGGATCCAGGCGAATCGTACTAACCTAGATTCCCGCTTCCGCGGGAATGACGGATGGGCCAACGATTTCGTCTTCATTCAAACTCCTCCGATCACGACTTAAGTTCACGGCCACACCGACTTGATGAAGCCGGTCGCTTCCAGTTCGTCCATGAAGCTCGTGTCCATGAATTCTTCAGCCTTGCGGCCTTTGGCTTTGGGGTTGCCCTCGGCGATGAGGTTGAGCGAGTTTTCCACGCCCTTGGTGTTGACCTTCGGGATCTTCTTGATGTAGCGCGAGGTGAAAAGGTCGTAGGTGGTGGCGAGCATTTCCCGGTCGCTAATGCCGCCATATTTTCTGAGGGCCCTGATGCCCAGCTCGCGGTCGGTAAAGAGGCGCCGTGTTCCTTCGATGTAGGCCTTGAGAAAGCGCAGCACAACATCTCTGTTGGCCCTGCCGTAGCGCCGGCTTACGACCACCGTGGTGGCCGGAATGTCGAAACCAGAGTCCGCGAAATCCAATAGAGTTTTGAGCCCCATCTTCTCCGCTTGCACCGAGGTGGGGAACGAGATAACCCCCGCGTCCACCTGCTTCTGCGCGATAGCCGTCGCGATATCGGGCATCCTGCCAATCTGCAGAAGCTTGACATCTTTTAGCGGCTCCAGCCCCCAGTTCCTTAGCGCCGGGCGAACCAGGAGATCGGTCAACGAGCCGAAGCGCGTGACCGCTATCGTTTTACCCCTGAGGTCTTCGGGTCTGGAGATAGACGAGTGGGCCATGATCTTCATGAGCTGATTGTCGATGGAGCTCGCGACCTGAATAAGATCGGCTCCCTCCACCGAAGCCTGGAGATAGACCACCGAAGAAATACTAGCGAAGTCCAACTGTCCTGCCACGTGAACATGAACCAGTTGCACTCCCTGCACGTAGATCATTTCCGCGTCGAATCCGTATTTCTCCAACAAGCCCGCTTCTTTTGTAGCGAATAGCGGAAAGAAGCTCGCGCTGGGCGAGGGATAGCCGACCCGCAAGCGCGCCTGAGTCGCGGCGTCACTATTCGACGCGAGCAGTGGGGTAAGAAGAAAGATAATCCACAGATTAATGCGCAGTAATTTTTTCATGTCTGGCCTCCACAAACGCTACTGGACTGCCTTACGCATGAAGCCGCTTTTCTCCAACTCTTCCATCAAGCTCAAATCGACGAACTCTTCGGCGCGGCGGTTTTTCGCTTTGGGGTTTCGGTCTGCGATCATCGCGAGTGCCGTTTCCACTCCCTTGAGAGAGAGCGTTGGGTTTTTCTTGACGTACTTCCCGGCGAAAAGATCGTAGGTCTTGGCGAGGATTTCTGCGTCGTCGCTCCCCGCGTATTTCCTGAGGGCCTTGATGCCCATCGCCCTGTCAGTCAGGAAACGGCGCGTTCCATCGACATAGGCTTTGAGAAACCGGAGCGTGATGTCTCTCTGAGCCTTCGCGTAGGCCCGGGTCACGACGACCGCGACGTTGGCGAATTCGAATTCCGTGTCCGCCATGTCGAGCAATCGTTTCATTCCCAATTTTTCCGCGATAAACGAAGTCGGGTCGGAGATCACGCCGGCTTCGATCTTTTTTCCCGATAGGGCGACGACCATGTCCGACATTCTGCCGACTTGGATCAGCTTGGCGTCCTTGTCCGCGTTTAAGCCCCACTTGGTAAAAAGCAGGCGGATGGCGACGTCGGGGAGCGAGCCGAAGCGGGTGATGCCGATGGTTTTTCCCTTGAGATCAGCCGGGGCCATGATGGACGGGACGACGATCAACTTGTAGATGAATTTGTCGATGGAGCTTGCGATCAGGACGAGGTCCGCTCCTTCCACCGCCGCTTGGAGCGGCAACGGCGAGCCGGTGACGGTGAAATCGATCTGTTTGGCGACATGCACTTGGGTGATCTGCACTCCTTGGAGATAAAGCAGCTCAGCACTCAAGCCGTATTTCTCGAACAGCCCCGCTTCCTTGGCGACGAACAGCGGCGAGAAGCTCGCGCTGGGCGACGGATAGCCGATGCGTATGCGGGTCAGCTCGGCGCTTCGACTGTGGTTCGGACTGAGGAGAACAAGAAGCGCTGAAGAACTCAGGACAAGCGAGTTAAATTTTTTCCTGACGTTTATCATCGATGTCACTCTCTAAAACTTCCTCGCCCTCCTTTGGAGGGACAGGATAGAGGTGAGGGTGGTTCATTCAAATGCGCCCTCACCCTAGCCCTTATATTAGCTCTGTAGGAGTTTGTGTTATAGGAGATCATCTTAGTACGACTGATTTCAAGAGC
>JACPFE010000538.1 GCA_016183145.1 Deltaproteobacteria bacterium
ATTTTCTCGCTTCTTTGCCGGCGACCTGGAGCCGCACCAGCGCGCGGCGCAGAGCCGCTTCCGCGATGTCGAAATCCTTTTCCCCCCGACTCAGCTCTTGCACCCGTCTCTCAGCTCGCTCTTTCGCTTGCTGCGCGCGTGCCGTATCGATTTCGGCGGCGAACTCGGCCGCCGAAGCCAGTACGGTCATGACATTGTCCAAAACCTCGGCATACCCGCCGCTCACCGCCAGGTATCGCTTTGCCGTTCCCTGTTTATAGCTCATCTCGCCGGGCTCCAAAAGGGACAAGAAAGTGATGTGATTCGGCAGCACGCCGAACTCGCCCAACGCGCCCGGGCCGGTGACTTCGTCTACTTCTTCGTCGAGCAGCAACCGGCTCGGCGTCACAACTCGTAGTTTTACCTTATCGGCCATTATCTCTTAACTACTTGAACGATTGGAACGTTTGGAACGGCTGGAACGAAAAGCGGCGATTCGTTCAAAAAGTTCAAACCGTTCAATACGTTCAAATCGTCACGCCAATTACGGTCTAGTTTAGCTCGCCGCCATCTTCTTGGCTTTTTCGACGGCCTTTTCAATCGTTCCGACCATGTAAAAGGCCTGTTCCGGAATATCGTCATGCTTGCCGTCGACGATTTCCTTAAAGCCGCGAATGGTATCCTTTAGTTCGACGTACTCGCCGGGCGTGCCCGTGAAGGCCTCGGCGACGTGAAACGGTTGCGAGAGGAAGCGCTGAATCTTGCGCGCCCGGGCCACCGTGAGCTTATCGTCTTCGGATAGCTCGTCCATGCCGAGAATCGCGATGATGTCTTGCAGGTCTTTGTAACGCTGCAAGATCAACTGCACCTGGCGCGCGGTGTCATAGTGCTCGCTGCCCACGACGTGGGGATCGAGAATACGCGAAGTGGAATCGAGCGGGTCCACCGCGGGATAAATCCCCAGCTCGGCGATCTGACGGGAGAGAACCGTGGTCGCATCCAAATGCGCAAAGGTCGTTGCCGGCGCCGGGTCGGTCAAGTCGTCGGCGGGGACGTAGATCGCTTGAACGGAGGTAATAGATCCTTTGTGGGTTGTCGTTATTCGCTCTTGCAGTTCACCTAAGTCGGTAGACAAGGTCGGCTGATAACCGACGGCGGAAGGCATGCGTCCGAGCAAGGTCGAAACCTCAGAGTTGGCCTGGGTGAAACGGAAAATGTTGTCGATGAAAAGCAGCACATCCCGGCCCTCATCGTCGCGGAAATATTCCGCCAGCGTCAGCGCGGTCAAGGCGACCCGGGCGCGCGCCCCGGGCGGCTCGTTCATCTGACCGTAAACCAGCGCGGCCTTATTGATGACGCCCGACTCTTTCATTTCGAGCCAGAGATCGTTGCCTTCGCGGGTGCGCTCGCCGACGCCGCCGAAGACGGAATAGCCGCCATGTTTCATGGCGACGTTGTTGATCAGTTCCATCAAAATGACGGTCTTGCCGACGCCGGCGCCGCCGAACAGGCCAACTTTGCCGCCGCGCGCGTAGGGAGCCAAAAGGTCGACGACTTTGATGCCGGTTTCAAAGGCCTGGACCTTGGTTTCCTGGTCGACGAATTCCGGCGTCGGTCGATGAATCGGATAGGATTTCTTCGCGTTGATCGGTCCCAGCTCATCCACCGGCTCGCCGATGACGTTAAGCACCCGTCCCAAAGTTTCCGGACCCACCGGCACGCTGATGCCGCTGCCGGTATCCAGCGCGTCCATGCCCCGCACCAGCCCCTCGGCGCTATCCATGGCGACGCAACCCGGATTGCTGACCTTGAGCGCGTTGTAGATCGGCGGCAGCGCGCTGTCGGAAAATTCGACATCGACGACCGCTCCCAAAACCTGGGTGATTTTTCCACTGTTCATAGCTTTAAAACCTCCAACTAACCTGTGCGTGCTCGCCCCACCTCCCTTCGACGCTGCTCAGGGCAGCCTTTCCTCCCCCGCATTGCGGGGGAGGATGAAGGAGGGGGTGATATTTTGCTATTTCAATGCTTCCGCCGTGCCGACGATTTCCATCAGCTCGCGGGTGATCGAAGCTTGACGCGCCCTGTTCATCTGCAAGGTCAGGCTGCCCATCATCTTGGACGCATTGCTGGTCGCCGAATCCATCGCCGTCATGCGCGCGCCATGTTCGCTGGCGATCGCCTCCAACAGCGCCCGCTGCGCCGCCACCTCGGTAATCCGCGGCAAGAGGCTCGCCAGCAGCTCCTGCAATCCGGGCTCGTAAAGGTATTCCGTTGGTTGTTGTCCCGCCGTCACGTTCGCGTCGGTCAACGCGACCGGTAAAAGCTTTTCCAGCGTCGGCACCTGCGACAGCGCCGAACGAAAACGGCTGTAAAGAATGTAAACCGCATCGGTCTCGCCGCCGACGAAACGGTTGATCAGTTTCTCGGCGATCTGCGCCGCCAATTCCTCGGCGGGGGTGGCAAGAATTCCGATGTAGCGGTCGGCGATGCTCGCGCGGCGCCTGCGAAAGTGATCCGCGCCCTTGCGCCCGACCAGAGTGAGCTCGATTTCCTTATCCCCGACGTTTTTCCGCATGAACGCCTCGGCGGCGCGAATAAGATTGGCATTGTAGCCGCCGCACAGGCCGCGGTCGGAGGTGAACAGAACCAGGTGCAGTTTTTTTTCCTCGCGGGCTCTTAATAAAGGATGGGCCTCGCTGGACACCCGCGCGCCGACGTTTTTGAGCAACTCGGTTATTTTTTCGGCGTAGGGGCGCGCCGCCCCCGCCGCCTCCTGGGCGCGCCGCAGCTTGGCCGCCGAAACCATCTTCATGGCCTTGGTGATCTGCTGCGTGTTGCGGATCGAACCGATCCGCTTCCGTATCGCCTTGAGAGTCGCCATGACTTAATCGCCAAGAGCTAAGCGCAAAGGGCTAAGCTTCTTTAACTCTTTGCGCTCTGCCCCGTGCTCTTTGCCTCACGCTTTAAATGTCCTCTTAAACTCTTCCAACGCCTTAGTTATCTTGGCGCGCAGCTCGCCGTCCAGTTCGCGCTTCTTGAGAATCTCGGCGAAGATATCCGGATGCTTCGATTCGATGAAAGAATAGAGTTCCTGCTCGTATTTTTTGAGCGCGGTGAGCGGCAGCTCATCGACGAAGCCGTTGGTGCCGGCATAGATGATCAGAATCTGTCTCTCGACGGCCAGCGGCTCGTACTGGCCCTGCTTGAGCAATTCGACCAGGCGCGCGCCGCGGTTCAACTGGCGCTGCGTGGCCTGGTCCAAGTCCGATCCGAACTGGGCGAAGGCCGCCATTTCCCGGTACTGCGCCAGCTCAAGCCGCAGCGTGCCGGCGACCTGCTTCATCGCTTTCATCTGCGCGTTGCCGCCGACGCGGGAGACCGAGATGCCGACGTTGATCGCCGGGCGCACGCCGGAATAAAAGAGATCGCTTTCCAAAAAGATCTGGCCGTCGGTGATCGAAATGACGTTGGTCGGAATGTAGGCGGAAACGTCGCCCGCCTGGGTTTCAATGATCGGCAGCGCCGTCAGCGAACCACCGCCGCGCGCGTCGCTCATCTTGGCCGCCCGTTCGAGCAGCCGGGAGTGGAGATAGAAAACGTCTCCGGGGAAGGCCTCGCGTCCGGGCGGGCGGCGCAGCAGCAGCGACAATTGCCGATAGGCGACGGCATGTTTCGAAAGATCATCATAAATCAGCAGCGCGTGGCCGCCGTTGTCGCGAATATGCTCGCCCATCGTACAGCCGCTGTAGGGCGCGATGTATTGCAGCGGCGCGGATTCCGAGGCCGTGGCGGCGACGATGATCGTATAGTCCATGGCGCCGGACTCTCTCAGTTTATCGACGACCTGGGCGACCGTGGAGCGCTTCTGGCCGATGGCGACGTAGATGCAGGTCACGTTGCCGCCCTTTTGATTGATGATCGTATCGATGGCGACGGCGGTCTTGCCGGTCTGGCGGTCGCCGATGATCAGCTCGCGCTGGCCGCGGCCGATGGGGATCATGCCGTCGATGGCTTTCAACCCGGTTTGCAGCGGCTCTTTAACCGGTTGGCGCGCGACGATGCCGGGCGCTTTGATTTCGATGCGTCTCTTATCTTTGGTATCGATGGGGCCGCGCCCGTCGATGGGCTCGCCCAGGGCGTTCACCACCCGTCCGACCAGCGATTTGCCCACAGGCACCTCGGCGATGCGGCCCGTGCGCTTCACCGTATCGCCCTCTTTGATCATGTGGGTCTCGCCGAACAGCGCGGCGCCGACATTGTCTTCTTCGAGGTTGAGCGCGACGCCGAAAATCCCATGGGGAAATTCCAACAGCTCGCCCGCCGCGACCTTATCGAGCCCATGGACCCGCGCAATGCCGTCGCCGGTCGAGAGCACGGTGCCGATCTCCTGGATCTCGACGCTTTTTTCGTAATCGCGAATCTGCTCTTTGATGATTCGGCTGATCTCCGCCGTCCCTATTTCCATACCTCGCTCCTTAGATACTAACCAGGTAATGTTTCACAAAACGACTTTAAGAAATTTATCTCACAAAGGCGCAAAGTGACACTCGGTGTCATTTCGACCGAAGGGAGAAATCTTTCTCAGATTCCTCGCATTCGCTCGGAATGACGGACCTCGGCCCGTCACTTCGCGTCTTTGCGTCCCTTCGACTTCGCTCAGGGCATGCTTTGCGAGAGACATGGTTTTTTCCGATCTCTTCTCCGTTTCCGAATTTCAAATAGTTTTGGTTAGTATTCGCGCGCGATGCGCTGTTTCATTTTCTCAAGCTGGGTGCGCACGCTGCCGTCGTAAACCTTGCCTTCCAACTCCACCAACAGACCGCCTAAAAGAGTCGGGTCGGTTTCCTGTTGCAGCACGACCTCTTTGCCGGAAATTCCTTTAAGCTGCTCGCGCAGCCGCTCGACCATCGTCGCCTCAAGCCCGGCGGCGCTGACGACTTTCGCCTCGACGCGCCCCTTGGCCTCGTTGAGGAGACGCCGATAGCAGTTGACGATGCCGGGCAAGTGCAGCAGCCGGTCGCGCTCTAACAAAAGCGACAGAAAGTGAATCGACAGAACCGACAGTTGCAGGCCGTTGGCCACCTGAATGAGAATTCTCTTGCGGCTATCCATCGGGAACGCCGGATTCGTCAACGCCCCTTGGAGCTCGGAGCCGCTAAAGACCGCGTACAGCTGCTCGATCTCCTGGCCGATTTTTTCTTCCTGGCCCGTTTCGCGCGCCAGTTGAAAAAGCGCCCTGGTATATCTGCGGGCTAAACTCCCTTCAATCACCGTGTCCGTCCGATACTTTGAATAAAGTCTTCCGCTAAACGGTCCTGATCGCCGGATGAGAGATGGCGCCCGAGCAGTTCGCGCGCGGTGGATTCGGCCTGAACGGCCATGTCGAATCGGATTTTCTGCCGCGCGGTTTTTACTTCTTGATCGGCGAGAAAGGCTGCATCTTCTCTTATCTTCGCTGCCAGCGTTTCGGCTTCGCCGATCAGTTTACTCTTTTCTCTTTCGCCCTCAGCCCGTAACTCCGCCTGAATCGCATTGACCTCGCGTTGGATTCCGGCGAGCTTCGCTTGATAGCCGCTCACCACCGCCTCGGCCTGTGTTTTACTCTCCGCCGCGTCTTGAATCGAAGTTAAGATCTCTTCGCGCCGCGAGCGCAAAAAGTCGCGCACCACCGGCAGGGCGAATTTTTTAATGATATAGGCGTAGATGAGAAAATTCCCAAGCGGGAACAGGATTTGGGTAATCGAGGGCGCGTGGTGTTCGGCTTCGGCGGCCGAGGCCCAGGCCTGGGCGACACTCAAGATCTCTAAGCAGCTCACGCCAGGTTCCTTCCGAGAATCTTGCTCGCCATCTGCCGGGCCACGGTCGCGGCCTCGGCGGCGGCGAGCTGGCGCTCCCCCGCCACCTGGCTCGCGACTTCCCGTCGCGCAAGCTCCAGGGTGGCGGTCGCTTCCTGACGCGCCTGGCTCAACACCTGCTCGCGCCGCTGCCGCGCTTCTTGAAGGATCGACTCCTTGGCCGCGCCGCCGGCGGCCTGGGCCTGGGCGATCCGCTCTTCGTACTGCGCCTTGAGGCGAGCGCCCTCGCGCTCCAAGTCGGCGGTGTCGTGGAGGGCGCCAGCAGTCTTATCTTCGCGCTCTTCAAGCAGTTTTAGGTAGGGGCGAAAAAGAACTTTGCTGAGAACGAACCACAAGACGAGAAAAAAGACAATTTGATAGACGACGCTTAAGTCTAAGGAAATCATGCGCTACCTTCCACCACCGCGTAAACTCTCGTCAGTATTTCAACCGCTTGGACCATGAGCCGCGCCAAGCCCAAGATAAAAACCTACCTTCTATTTAGGAACGTAGGAACCTAGATATGGGGTGAACGGCGAACCGAAGTTTATTTCTCGGAATCAGCCTGCAGCTTGGGCGCTTGAGCCACCACAGCCATCTCGGCGGTCACGGCCTGAAAACCCGCGACTCCACCTTTTTGTTTTGCCACTCCCATGGAGCAGTCACCATCAAAAACCACGCCCTCCGTAACAGTCAACCGAGGGGTAACAATATTCCCGTAAAGCCGCGCCGGAGCCACGAGATCGATTTTCTCTTTGGCCATCACGTTGCCTTCCACCCGACCGTGAATCACGACGGTTTGGCCGGATATTTTGGCCCGCACTTCAGCTCCCTCTCCGATGACCAGCCTGCCCTGGCACTGGATTTCCCCATCGACGCTTCCGTCGATTCTAGCGTCTCCTTGAAAATTCAACTGGCCGCTTACCCGGCTTCCCTTGTGCAGAGACGCCACCAATGCCGACTCAGTCGGCCGGGGCGGCTGCTTCACAGGCGCGGGCTCCGACGACATCGTGGTTGCAACCGGACGTGGTTCCCCACCCACGGGCCGCTCGGCTTCCGACTCTTTCTTTCCACCGGGGTTTCGATCAAACCAAACCATAGTTATGATCCCCCTATTTTGGCAAATTGTGCTATAGCATTCAGCATCACCGTTGTCAAAAGTCGATTTGAAATTTTGTCCAGTTCTAAGCGCCGGCTGCGTCCCCTCAGTTTGATTGTCCTTAGCCTGACTTTCGCGGCCGCGGCCCTTGGCCTCGAATCGACCGACCGCAACCCACCGAAGAGTGCGCCTGGTATTCGAGCGTTCTTGACCCCTGCTCCGGGTTTGTTTAGCTTAAGGCAGGAGGCACGGTCATGACTTGCACGAGAACGGCTACCCTCTTGGTTTTTTTCTTTCTGTTGCTAATCACCACCCCGCTCGACGCGCAGACGCTGGTTCGAGTGGCCACTCCGGGCGCGCTCACCGGCGCGTTGCCGATTTATCTCGGCGCGAAAAAGGGGGTGTTTGCCAAGTATGGGCTCACGGTCGAAGTCATCGCCACGCGCAACGAGCAGATGAACATGCAGGCGCTCATGTCGGACAGCGTCCAGTTTCTCACCTCGAGCACGACGGGACTCTTTTACCTGGGCAAGCAGGGTCTGGATGGCGTCGGGCTCGGATCGTGGAACAACGCCTCTCCCTACAGCCTTGGCAGCCGGTTAAAAATCAAAGACCTTAAAGAACTCAAAGGCAAAAAAATCGCCTCCAGCGGCGCCGGCGGCCGGGCCGACGCCTTTATACGTTTCATGCTGGCCAAGGCCGGCCTCGACCCCAAGACCGACGCGCAGATCATCCCGCTCTCGGGTGGCTCCTCCGTCCGTCTTGCCGCCGTCCTTTCCGGGAACCTCGACGCCACGCTGATTTCATCGTTGCAAGGGCGCCATGCTGAGAAGCTCGGTCTCACTGTGATCACGGTGCCCCTGGAATATATGTGGGGAATCAACCTGACGCGCCGATCGTACATCGAAAAAAATCGCCCGGTGGTGAAGAATTACCTCCGGGGGCTTTCAGAATCGGTCCGCTTGATGATGGCGGACAAAGCCTCGACTTTCGCCGTCATGGCGCAGGTTTTAAAAATCGACGACCCGGAGAGCTTGGAGTACTCGTATCAAATCATGCGCGCGGACTCCCGGCCTGATCTGTTTCCCACCGAGGAGTCGATCGTCAACGTGCTTAAGACCATGAGCTACGAGGACCCTGCGTTCCTGTCCATCCCACCCCTCAAATTCTTCGATCTCTCATTAATCCAAGAACTCAAGTCGGAGTCGCGCTAGAAAAGGCAAAAGGAGCAATTATGCGGCAATTCCTGATCATACTGACATCGATCATGATCCTCAACGCCGGGCAGACCGGAGCCGAGCCGGTGCGCGGAGCTTATCCGTCCGCCAACGTCCAGTTTTTGCCGGCGTTCGTCGCGCTGGAGAAAGGTTTCTATATACGTGAAGGGTTGGACGCCGAGCTGATCTCCGTGCGCAGCGCCGTCACCGCCGTGCAGGCGCTCCTCGGCGAACAGATTCATTTCATTTTTACCGTCGGGCCGCAGATGCCGTCGATCTGGGAGGGCAGCGATATCATCCTGCTGGCCCAGCAGGTGGGCCGGCCGACGTTTTCGATGATCGTCACTCCCGACATCCAGAAGGTCGCCGACCTCAAAGGCAAAAAGATCGGCGTGAGCTTCGGCGGCTCGACCTTCTCCGGCACCAAGGCCTTGCTGGAACTCAACAAGATGAACTCCGACAAAGACGTTCAGTACGTCAGCATTCCCGGCAGCCAGCCTAAAATCGCCGCCATGCAACAGGGCATTATTCAGGCGGCCTTGCTCGCCCCGCCCGCCGATTTCATCGCGATCAAGGCGGGTTTCAAGCGCCTAGTTAATTTGGCCGATGTTTTCAAGGACACGTCTTTCACCGGTCTCGCCGCCACGGGGAAAACCATCAAAGAAAACCCGCAATACGTAAAGCGCATGGTGCGCGCCATTGTGCGCGCCGTCTATCATAGCCGCGACTATCCCGAAGACGCGATTCTTACGATGGTCAAACACTGGCGCATGGAGCGCGAGGCCGCGGTCGACGCCTATCAGTTGATCCGCGAGGCGCTGAATCCCGTCCCCACAGAGAAAGGCGTGGAGCTCATGGCCCAATGGCAGGCGGTCGCTTTGAACGTGAAACCGAAACGCGCGGCGCGCGACTATATGGACCTGAGACTCGTCAATGAAGTCGTCGCCGAATTAGCCCAAAAGTGAGAAACAATGTTTAAGAAACTTCTTTTTGTTACAGCATTGTTAATCAGCGTATCGAGCAGCTTCGCCGCTGAAACGCCGGAGAAAAAGGGCCCGCCCTACGCGACCTTGAAAACCAGCATGGGCGAGATCGTCATTCAATTATTCGACGACAAGGCGCCCAAGACCGTCGCCAACTTCGTCGATCTCGCCACGGGGACAAAGGAGTGGACCGATCCCAAGACGCGGGAGAAGGTGAAGCGACCGTTATATAACGGCACGATTTTTCACCGGGTCATCCCCGGCTTCATGATTCAGGGCGGCGATCCGC
>JACPFE010000539.1 GCA_016183145.1 Deltaproteobacteria bacterium
TCTCTTTAGAAGAGATGCGCTCTGTCGAAGTCGCCAGTCACATTCGCAAACGGGTGCTGTTGAACGCCCTCGCCTTCATCTCGGGCTTTTCTCTGGTTTTTATCTCTCTTGGCGCCTCGGTAAGTTTTCTAGCGGGCTTCTTTCTAAGTTATCGCGGCTTCATCCGTGTCCTGGGTGGGATATTTATCCTGGCTGTGGGGATCTATCTTTTGGGTGTCGTCAAGTTTTCTGTCTTGGATCGCTACCTGCAGTTCCATCTTAAAAACAAGCCCGGGGGCTACCTGGGATCAGCTCTCGTAGGGATCACTTTTGGCGCGGCGTGGATTCCTTGTGTGGGGCCAATCTTAGGAGCCATCCTTACGCTGGCTGCGACATCGAGTGAAATTGGGAAAGGCATCTTTTATCTGGCTACCTACGCGGCAGGGCTGGCCCTGCCGTTTTTTCTGAGCGCTGTGGCCGTGAATTCCTTTTTGGAGTTTTCCCAGAAATTTCGCCGTTACGTTCAAGCTGTGCATGTGACGGCTGGTATTCTTTTAATCATCGTTGGTATCCTTCTCATAACGGATTACATGACCCTGCTGAACATCTACGCAATCCGTCTTACCCCGGAGTGGTTGATCAAGAGACTCTGATGATTCGTAGATGTATATCGAATGTAGTTAGGCAACACCATTGAGGAAGATGGGGTGAGCCGAGATGGACCGACCAGAAGAGATCGATGTGACTTTCCTGATCTCCGACCTCGCGGGATATACTGCCCTGACCGAGGCGCACGGAAACCTTCACGCCGCCGAAGTGATCCACCGCTATGTGCAATTATCAGATTCCATCCTCACGCCCTCGGTAAAACGCGTCGAGCGCGTTGGCGACGAACTCCTGATTGTGGCGGACAGCCCTGCAGATGCGGTTGGAGCTGCAATCCGATTGCGCGAATTAGTCGATCAGGAGCCGCGTTTTCCAACGGTCCGCTGCGGGATTCATCGCGGATCGACGGTCGTGCGAGGAGCGGCGTATTTCGGCGCTGCGCTGAATCTCACAGCGCGAGTCGCCAGCCATGCCCGAGCCGGACAAATTCTCTGTAGCGACCGAGTGGCACACACAGCGCCGGTGCTCCCCGATGTCACGTATCGGCCGCTGGGCCCAGTTCGCTTCAAGAATGTGCCCGAGGCGGTCCAAATTTTTGAGGTGATCTGGGGTCCGCCGGCAGCCGGCGAGATCCACGTTGATCCCGTGTGCCAGATGCGCGTGACGCCTGGGTCGGAGACGCCAAGGCTTCCGTTCGGATCGGAGGTCCATTATTTCTGCTCATTCGAATGCGCTAGGCAATTCGCTGCACGGCCGGAAGACTACACTTTGGCATGAGAAGTTAGGGAGGCTGTCAAGGCGGGTAACAGTCGTGGCAGATGACACATCTCACGTCGATTTCGTTTATCGTTTAGGTAAGAGAGGGGCTTAATTGTTGGCGCTTACGCTGGCGGAGATTAGATGGCGAGTTTGGGTCAGAAAAAAATTTTGGTCATCTGGGCTGGTGGCTTTTTCCTCGTCGGGATGATAGTTGGCGGCTTGGTAGCCGTGAAGCTTTTCTCGCCTTCTTCACCTCCGCTGCTTCCCATTTCAACTCTTATGGAAGAGGCTCATCGTCTTCTTGACAAAGGCCAGTACGCAGAGGCTGAAAAGAACTACCAGGCCGTCCTTTCCCGCGATCCCGCCAATCCTGAAGCGCTAACCCATCTTGGTACTGTTGCCTTTGGACGCGGGGATATCGACCTTGCCCTTCGTTATTATGAGGCGTCGTTGCGTCAGGACTCTTCCTTTGCGCACACTCTTTGGGACAAAGCCATTGCCCTTCGGGCTAAAGGAGATGATGCGGGGGCCATCGAAGCGTGGGAGGCTTTTACAGGACTTTTCCCGCCTGATGCATCTGATGTGGTGCAAGTGAAAAAGTGGCTAGTTGAGGCTCGGGCACGAGTAGCTGGGGCGAAGGCGCTTTCCGTCAAGCCTCCTAAAGGCTTGAGCAAATTATCCGAGGAATTCACTGAACGCCAACCAAAAGACAAAAAAGCAAAATGAGGAGGACTATGATGGAAGCTCTACTTTGGTTAGCCGTTTTCGGTGGATTCTATTACCTGCTATGGCGGAAGGGCTGGATGGCGTGAAGCCCGAAAAACCCTGCGGGTCAGGGCCGTGCACATGCTCCTGATGATTCTTGGAAGAAAAAAGCTGAGGGAGGATAACAATGCCCAGGCAATGGAGAGAAACAATTCGCCAAAATATTGAGAGGCTGGCGGCCGGCCTAAGTATGTATACCGGTAAGGCGTGGGCCGTCACGACTCTGACGGCCGCGATCGGTATTGTTGTCATCGGGCTGCCGACAGCGATCTATGACAACCCGTTCTTTGTGCGCATGACACCCGTGCGTGCCCAAGACTACGTTATCTGGATACTGTCGTCGGTGCTTATCGGCTTGATCGTTGGAAGTTACTTCGCGGGCGGCTCAAAGGATGGCGAGGGAAAAATGTTCTCGGGCGGTGTCCTATCGGTATTCGCAGTGGGCTGCCCCACCTGTAATAAACTCGTAGTCTTGTTGCTGGGCACTTCCGGGGCCTTGACCTTTTTTGCGCCGCTACAACTCTACATTGGGATTGGTTCTGTGCTGCTACTTGGGTGGACGCTACTCCTACGAGCTAAGGCCTTGACAGATACGTGCTCAGTGAGTCAGATGATGGCGCAGCAAACATAACTAGAGGGGGGAAAATGGAACCTTTCCGTCTCTTTGGTCCTCGTAGGAGCTTGTCCACGAGGAGACCATAAGAAAGAGTCACAGAGATTCGGCCGTGATCGTAGCACCGAAACTCGCGGGAACTGCTGTTGGCCTGGTCCTGTTGGGACTTGTAAAGGTGGTAACGGTTTTCGCTGCCGCGGACACTGTCATCGTTCCGGTATCACAGGACAACGTCCAGCGGCTTGAAATTACGGTCGATAGTTACTCCTTCACGCCAAGCCGCTTTATGGTCAAGCAGAATATCCCCGTGGAACTGACCTTCAAAAGCGTATCATGGATCGTGCCCCACAATTTCGTCCTTAAGTCTTCTGAGGCTGGACTCGCCATGGAAAACGAAATAGGGCCTGGCGAGACAACAATTGTCCGCTTTACCCCCACCCGCGTTGGTGAATTTAAGTTTAGCTGCACCAAGAGGCTTCTTTTCTTTCCAAGTCACGAGGATCAGGGAATGGTGGGAAGTTTGGTGGTCGGGCA
>JACPFE010000540.1 GCA_016183145.1 Deltaproteobacteria bacterium
CGGCCTGCAATCGCTGCCGCGGGTCGACATGGTTCTCTCCTACGTCGGCGCCGACGGCACCATGATCGAAGCCGCGGCCAACGCCGGCGCCAAGGGCATCGTCAGCGCCGGCACCGGCGCCGGACGCCCTACTCCTGCCGAAGACGCGGCCTTCGACAAGTGCTTTAAAGAAAAGGGCATGATCATGTGCCTGTGCAGCCGCGTGGCGTCGGGCCGCGTCGTGCGCAGCCCAGGCCTGCAAAGGCGCGGCTTCGTCGCCGGCGACAACTTGCAGCCGTGGAAAGCGCGCCTGCTCCTTGCGCTCGCGCTCGCCAAGACCACGAACGCGGATGATATTCAGCGGATGTTCGACACCTATTGACGATGCGGTTGGCGGCGTAGAGTCTCGATCCTTCTTCCTGGTCCTCGGATCAGGAGACTCGACCCGTTCCTTGACCGGAGCGATTGGGTTGGTATAGCGTCGATTCAGGCCCAGACAGCATGGCCGCGGGCGGATTAATTCATCACGCACTCAATCGCGCGAACGGACGAAACAGAGAGTCTGACTTTTCGCATGAAGTCTTTAAGGATCGTACTCGTAGGGCTTCTCGTGTTTTTGCTAATGGCCAGCATCGCCCGGCGGGGTTGGTCTCAAGAGACGCGGCGCCTCCGATTTGCGGTCACGAACCCGCCCCATTTTCTACCCATATGGCTTGCCCGGAACGCCGGCATTTTTTCGAAGCATGGATTGGACGTCGAAATTATCTTCATGCGCGGCGGCGCTCTGATCACGATGGGAATTCTCAGTGGCGAATTGCAATTGTCCGGCGTCGGAGCGGAATCCGTGGTCGCCGCGAAAGTTGAGGGAGGCGATGCCGTGCTCTTAGCCTGCCCGTTGGATACGGACCTTGTCTATTTGATCGGCCGGCCGGACATCAAAACGCCCGACCAGCTCAAGGGCAAATCAACCGCAGTTACGCGTTTGGGTTCCAGCATTCACTTTTATCTGCGCGCGGCGTTGAAATATCTCGGTATGGACGCCGACAAGGACATGACGATTCTTCAACTGGGTGGCGGCCCCGAGATCGCCGCGGCCTTGGAAACAGGACGGATCGCTGCTGGTATTCTCACGATCCGTTATGCTTTGCCATTTTTGCAGCGCGGCTGGCCGGTGCTGATCGATTTATCGAAAACCGATCTCAAATATCCTCCCTCTTGCGTGGGAAGCAGCCGGAGCTTTGTGCGCAAGAATCCGCAAACCGTCGAGCGCTTCCTGAAAGCCTATACCGAGGCGATTCACGTGATTAAAACAGATGCTGCGCTTGCGAAGCGGGTTTATGCCAAGGAATACCGGGAGTCCGATCCAGCGGTTATCGATAAGATCGTGACGGTCTACGCCGGACTTTTCAAATCGGTTCCGACCGTGCCCGCGAGCGGACTGGAGACCGTAATTCGCGAGCTCGCGGCAAGAAAACCCCTGCCGAACGACGCTTCTCGGCAGCCCGACTTCTATAAAGATGACGCTCCGTTGCAGAAAATCATCAAAGAAGGATGGATCGAACAGTTGCGCAAATGACAGGGAGAGGCACGATGCAGATTGACCTGAACTATCCAGACCCGGCTACCGTAAAACTAGAGCCGGCAAAGACGATGATGTTGATCGTCGACATGGAGAACGAAGACGCCCATCCGTCGGGTAAGCGCTACATGGGAGAAGCGGTGGAGCGGATCATTCCGAACATTGCCGCCCTGCGACGGCGAGTACGCGAGGCGGGGGGCTTAGTCGTTCATACACAATCCGTCCGCAAACCGGACGCGTTGGAATTTACACTTTTCAAAAACGTCGTGCGCAAAGTGGAAGGAACTTGGGGCGCGGAATTCGTCGACCCACTAAAACCGGAACCCGGCGAGCCTGTCGTTGTCAAATATACTCACGACTGCTTCTATCGAACCGAAATGGAATCTCTATTGGAGCGATTGTGCTTGCGACCGGGTGAAGCTCGCATCATCGTCACCGGCATCGCTACCCGTGGCTGCGTTCAATGCGCCGTCACGGGCTTCAGTATCCGCGATTTTTATGTGTACGTGCCAATCGATTGCACAACGCAAAGAGACGAGAAGGAAAAATTGCAGGCGTTTTCTCTTTTCACGAGCTTCGGGTATCGTTACAACGTCACGGTTACCCGTTCCGACTTGATTCAAATTTAGCAGGCTGTGCATACAGAACCGGCGGCGTTGAACAGAGATTTAGGGAACCTGGCAGAGGAGTGCGCGAGTAATCCAAAGTTGCTCGGTGTAGTGGAAATGCTTTGCGATAGCTTGAGAAACGGACGGCGGTCAAAAAGGTCGAGAAGGTTTGCCTGACCCCCCAATGGGAAGGGAACCCGTATGTTTCGGAGGACAGCGGGATGCTTTTTATCATTGCTGTCGCTGTTCCGCGCAAGCGTGCTCACCAAACAATTTCGTGCTAGAAATGAAACGTTAGGGCTTTTTGGTGGGTCCCTGATCAAGAGCTCGAAACGAAGGCTTTTTCACCCCGGAGGAAAAATGAAGAGCAAATCTACAGTGACTTTATTGTTAGCTCTCATCTTCTTCAGCGCCTGGCCGCGGGACGCGGTCCATTCTCAGGAACGAGTGCGTATCGGGATCTCGGCGGCCTCGCTCGGTTTCTTGCCTACCGTACTGGCCGAAAGGAAAGGCTTCTACAGCAAATATGGGCTCGCGTCCGAGCATGTGTTGGTACCTTGCGCGATCGCCACTAACGCGCTCATTTCCGATGATTTGGATTATGCCGTCTGTACCGGCCCCGGCATTTCGGGAGCGATCAAAGGACTTCCGATCAAGCTCGTCATGACGACGCAAGACAAGCTAGGATATCTTCTGTTGGTCAAACCGAACGTGCAAAAATTGACCGACCTGCGCGGCAAAACCATCGGCATTAGCACATTTGGCAGTCAACTCTACCTCACCAGCGTCACCCTATTCCGCCAAGCAGGTTTGGAGCCCGGAAAAGACATCAATCTGTTACCCGGCGGAGACAACA
>JACPFE010000055.1 GCA_016183145.1 Deltaproteobacteria bacterium
AAAGGACCAAGCGGAGAAATTTCATTGCGGCAATCTAGTGTGGTGTTTCCGAAGTCCGTTGAATAATTCGGGCGTCATTCCGGCCAAGCTGGCGATAGCTAGCGCGAGCCGGAATCCAGGACTTCGAAGGACCGCTGGATTCCCGCTTGCGCGGGAACGACGACAGTGAACCAGTGAATTTGTAAACGGGCTTTAGTTCCAGGACACTAGCACGAGGTGATCAAATGAAGCGGCATTCGAAAGCGCTGTTTATCTGTTTCATCGTCCAGTTTACGCTCCTGGGAATATCCCATGCCCAGGAGCTAAAAAGAATCAGAATCGGCTATCCGTCGCTCAGCTTCCGGCAAAGCAATGTCTGGGTGGCCAAGGAACAGGGATTGTTCAAGAAGTACGGGCTGGAAGTCGAGCCCATCTTTCTTCGCGGCGGGCAGCTCGCCACCCTGGCCCTGGCCGCCGGCGACCCGCCGATCGTCAACATCGGCACCGTCGTGCAAGCGAACCTGACGGGGTACAATCTCGTGCTCGTCGCCGCGGTGGAGAACAATTACGATCAAATACTTTTTGCCCGGCCCGGCATCACCAAGCTCGAACAGCTCAAGGGCAAGCACTTCGGCATCAGCGGCTTCGGCGCCGCCACTCATTACGCTACGATTATCTTGATGAAACATCTCAACTTCGAACCCAAGGATCTCACGCTGCTCCCCACCGGCCCCGACGCGGAGCGCATCGCGGCCATGGCGGCGGGGAAGATCGACGCCACACTGTTCACCTCTTCGGCCGCCGCGCCGGCGCGCAAGGCCGGCTTCGTCGAGCTCCTGCAGATCGCCGACCTCGGCGTCGAAGTGCAGGGCAATGGCTTCGCCACCTCCCGCGCCTACGTTCAGAGTAATCGTGACGTGGTCAAGAACGCCTTGAGAGGCTTCGTCGAGGCGATCTACTATATTTACGCCAATAAGAAAGAGGCCCAGCGCGTCTTCGCCAAGTACATGCGCACCAACGATCAGGAAATCCTGGAAGAATCCTACCAGGGCTATATCAAAATGATTCCCAAGAAGCCCTACCCGACGCTCAAAGGAATTCAGTTCATGCTCGACATGCTCGCCGAAAAGATGCCCCAGGCGAAGACCGCCAAGCCCGAGCAGTTCGTCGACTTGAGCTTTTTGCAGGAGCTAGAGAAGGAAGGTTTCTTCAACGAGATGGCGAAACGCTATCCGACGAAGTGAGGCTGAGGGGTGCCATGAAAAGAGCATTGGTCCTATCCGTCCTATTGGTCCTATCGCTATCAAGTCTTTCCGCAGACGCCCAACCGCTCAAACGGATCAAGATCGGCTACCCCTCTCTTAGTTTCAGACAGAGCAATGTCTGGGTCGCCAGGGAAACGGGCATCTTCAATAAGTATGGCTTGGAAGTGGAGCCGATTCTTTTTCGCGGCGGCCAAGTGGCCACTCAGGCTCTGGTCAGCGGCGATCCGCCGATCGTCAACATCGGCACCGTGGTTCAAGCGACCATCCAGGGCCACAACGTCGTCCTCGTCGCCGCGGTGGAAAACAAGTACGATCTCATCATCTTTGCCCGTCCCGGCATCACCCAGTTGGAACAACTCCGAGGCAAACGATTAGGCATCACTGGTTTTAATTCATCCACCCACTATGCAGCCATCATTCTGGCGCGCCACTTGAACGCCGAGTTAAAGGAGTTCACCCTTCTTCCCACCGGTTTGGACCCCGAGCGCATCGCGGCGGTAAATTCAGGCTACGTCGATGCGACGCTCCTGGCGACCTCCGCGGCGCCTTTGGCGCGCAGAGCGGGGCTCAGCGAGCTCGTGCAAGTGGGCGATCTGGGCGTCGAAGTTCAGGGCAACGGCTTCGCCACTTCCCGCGCCTATATCACCGCTAACCGTGATGTCGTGAAGTCGGCGCTCAAGGGATTCGTCGAGGCGATCTACTTCGTCTACGCCAACAAAAAAGAAGCCCAGCGCGTCTTCGCCAAATACATGCGCACCAACGATCCCACCGTGCTCGAAGATTCTTACAACGGCTATATCAAGTTGATTCCCAAGAAGCCTTACCCGACGCTGAAGGGCATCCAGTTCATGTTGGACGTGCTCGCGCCGCAGTTGCCCCAGGCGAAGAATTTTAAACCGGAGCAGTTTGTCGATTTGAGTTTTCTCCAGGAGCTGGAGAAGGAAGGATTTTTCAACGAGATGGCAAAACGGTATCCGACCAAGTAGAAGGAGGTGCGACATGCCAAGAAAGGTAATTCAACCCAAAACGTTAAACGATCCACGGCCGCGCTATAGCCAGGGGATCCTCAATAGCGGGGGCAAGCTGCTTTTCCTCGCCGGCCAGACCGCTTCCGACAAAGACGGCAACGTCGTCGGCAAGGGAGACATAAGAGCGCAGACGGAGCAGGTTTTCGCGAACCTGAAAGCCGTCCTCAAGACAGCCGGCGGAACGCTGGATGATATGGTGATGACGACGACGTATATCACCGATCGAGAATATCGCGAAGGCTACAACGAAGTCCGCCGCGGGCAGTATAAGAAGACGCCTCCGACCAGCACTCTGGTCATCGTCAAAGGACTGGCCCATCCCGACTACTTGATCGAGATCGCCGGCATCGCGGTGCTGTAGGGAGGTACGACGGATGACCGCTGACCGAGGACCGCCGGCCCGTCTGCCGTCTTCGGTCTCCGGTCATTTTGATATGAAAGTCACGGTCCTCGACGATTACCAGCGCGCCATCGACGGCACCGATGCGATCCGGCGGCTGCGCCAGAAAGCCGAGGTTCGAGTCTTCACCGAAAAGCTGGCGACGCAACCGGCGCTGATCGAAGCGCTGCGAGGCTCGCAAGCGATCATCCCGATTCGCGAGCGCACCAAGTTTCCGGCCTCGCTGCTTCAAGCTCTGCCTGATCTCGAATTCATTTCGCAAACGGGCAATCATGCCTATCACATAGACATCGAGGCCGCCACGCGCGCCGGGATCATCATCGCCCTGGCACCGGGCGGAAACAGCACCACGGAACTGGCCTTCGGCCTGATGCTCGCCGTGATGCGCCGCATCCCGCAGAGCGATCAAGCGATGCGCCGCGGCGAGTGGCCGATGGTTTTAGGTTACGTTCTCAAGGGAAAAACGCTGGGAATTTTGGGGCTTGGCAAGATTGGAACCGAAGTCGCGGCCATCGCCCGAGCCTTCGGGATGAATGTCATCGCCTGGGGCCCCACGCTTACGGCAGAGCGCGCGGCGAAATCCCAGGCGACATTTATGGCGCTGGACGACGTTATGCGCGGGGCCGATGTCATCTCGATTCACCTGGCCCTGTCGGATCAGAGTAGGAATCTTTTGAACGAAGCGCGGCTGCGGCTGCTGAAAAAGAGCGCCTATCTCGTCAACACTGCGCGCGGCGCCATCGTCGATGAGAACGCGCTGTCGCGGCTACTTAAAGAACGCGCCATTGCCGGCGCGGCTTTGGACGTTTTCGTCGAAGAGCCGCTGCCACCGAACCACCCGTTGCTCGGGCTGGATAACGTCGTGCTCGCCCCTCATCTCGGCTGGCCCACGGACTCGGGCTTCGAAGGCTTCGCGGAGAACGCTGTGAACAATATTCTCGATTACATGGAAGGCAAATGGACCCGGGTGATCAACCCGGAAGCCATACCGAACCGCCGCGTAGCGACTTAAGTCGTGTACCTCCGGCAAAGCCAGAGGCTTGAATTGTGAACCGCTCAAAGCGGTTTGGCCGGCTATGCCGGCATGTTTCCACGGCTCTCCGCTTTGCTTCCTCTCCCTCTGGGAGAGGACTGAGGTGAGGGTGAATCTTTCCTGGCTAACACAGCCCTCACCCTTCCCTCTCCCAAAGGGGCGAGGGTGGGATCGTATCATGTCTCTTGGTGCCACGAGCTAATTCGATTACCCAGCAGCAATCTTTGCGCGGTGAAAGATTTGATTGTCCGGATCGATAAATTCGACTAAAGCGTGCGCGGGTTGCACGGTGGGATCAACCGTGATTTTGGCAAAGTTAAAGTTTTCCGCCAAGAAATACTCGAAACGCTTGGCGGCGCTGTTGGTGATCCGGTTCAAGGGCGAGGCCAAAGGCCCGGCCGTAATGTCTTTCAAGCCGTAACCTTTAGGGATTTTGGTAATGCCGGCGTAGTGCATATCTGCGCTCAGAAATACGACGCCTTGAAGCTTTTTTGCGGCGATGAACTGCAAAATTTCTGCTCGTTCCTTTGGAAAACCGTCCCACCGATCTCTGCCGCCGCCCGCCATGGTCACCGAAGTCGCAACGAACTTGAACAGCGCAGATGACGCGCTTAAACCTTCAAGGAGCCATTTTTTCTGCGCCGGTCCTAACATCGTTCCCTTCAGCGGGTTGCGATATTGGCGCGTGTCGAGTAGAAACAACTCGCACGCCTGGCCCCAGCGAACAGCGCGATAGATCCGCTCCGGCTCCTGGGGATTCCGCCTGATCGGCCAATAGTCCAGGAAGGCCCTCCTGCCGATGGGCGCCAGGGGATGATCCGGCGCAAAATTATCCTCCACTTCGTGATCGTCCCACATCACGTAGTAACTGGTTTCCAAAAAACACCTCTGGGCAGCGGCATCATCGCGGTTGGCACGATACTTCGCCCAGAATTCGTCGAGCCGGCGGGCGCTGCCGCCCCGGTCGGCGTAAATGGTGTCGCCGAGGTGAAGGAAGAAATCGGGGCGCTGGGCGCGCACCGCATCCATAATCGTGAAGGGTTTGTAACTTTCGCGGGAGTCGCCGCTAAAACAGAAGCTGACTTTCGCCGGATCGTCGCTTGGCGGCGCGGTGACGAAACGCGCGATCGGCCCGGCTCTTCGCCCTTCAACCACCGCGCGATAATAGTAGGTCGATTTCGGCTCCAGCCCGTCGAGTGAGATGAGAGCGGTCGAGTCGGCGTCGTCTCTTACTTTGAAAGATTTCGTCTCGGCAAACTGCTGGAGAGCCTCATCCTTGCCGTATTGAATTGACACGGCTGAATTAGGCGCTGTGCGCAGCCAGATCATCGCTCCGTTGGCTGTAACGTCCCCGGCGGTATATCCCAGCGACAATCCGGTCTTTCGGTCGGGAGTGTCCACGACCGGCAGAGTGCAGGCCGATTGTCCGAGCAGCGCCGGCATCGCGATGCCGGCGTTTCCCAAAAGACGCAGAAATTCTCGGCGAGTCACCTTCATCAGGCGTGTAACCGGTCCCAAATATTCTGGCAGAGCCAGCCGGCTAAAAGCGGAAAGAAGAAGCTGACGACCACCCGCACCGCCACGAGCTTGGCGCCGAGAAATGGGATTTCCCACATGATGACGCGTTGCAGGCCAAAAAGAGCCCAGGCGGTGAGGTAGGAAACCAGTGGCCCCACGCCAACGCCGACTTTGAACAACGAGGCGACAATGGGAAAATGGGTCATCGGCCCGCCCGGTGTCACGGTTCCCAGGGACATGCCGATCAAAATTCCTTTTAATCCCGAGCCATGTCCCATCCAGCCGACGATCACATCTTCTGGCACCACCGCTTGAATCAAACCGGCCAGCGTGAAAGCCGCGACCATCCGCGGAATGATTTCCAGGATGAGCACGCCTGTAGCCGTAAGCCCTCTGCCGGCCGATTCCGGCGATTTCCAATAGACGACGATCAGCGCGATCGCCGCCGCCGCCATCATCACGATGGTCGAGGTATCCATGGACCTCCTTACTATCACGCAGAATTTATCGCGCAGCGACATCGGTGAAATCTTAGTTGAGAATCGCTTATCGACTGTAGACAGCAGACTCGGATTTTTCAAGGCGACGGCCCGTTTGACTTCCCTGCGGGCCTATAGTTATTTCAACTCACGTCGGAGGAAATGTTAATGGCAATCGATAAACAGGCGGCAACAAAAGTCCTCGCCCAGATCGATCGTGATGAATTAGCGCAGCTCGGCTGCGACCTGACCAGCATTCCGAGTCCCACGGGCCAGGAAAAAGCGATCGCGGAATTTATTCTGCGCTGGTTCGAAACCAACGGCATCAAGGCCGTGCGCCAGGACGTCGAATTCGACCGGCCCAACGCCGTCGGTATCGTCAAAGGCGACGGCACGGGGCTGAGCTTGGGATTCAACGGCCACATGGACACGAGCTTCACCGGCACGGAGGAAGACCGCCGCATGGTCGCCAACATGGAGCCCGAGTCCGATCTCAAGGGCAAAATCGTCGGCAACAAAGTCCAGGGCCTCGGCATCTCCAACATGAAAGGCGGGGTGGCGGCATTCATGATGGCCGGCAAGGCGCTTAAGAAAAGCGGCATCAAGCTCAAAGGCAACGTCGTCCTTGCCGCCGTCGTCGGCGAGATTTCGCGCACGCCCATCGGCCCCTGGCAGACCAAAGAGTATCGCGGCGAGGGCGCCGGCACGCGTCACCTCCTTACTCATGGCATGCACACCGACTACGCGGTGGTCGCCGACGGCTCGGACTTGAACATCGTCTGGACGCAGACCGGCGTGGTGCAGGTGAAGATTCAGACCTTCGGCAAGGCCGAGGCGGCATGGGGCTCGAAGCGCGCGACGCATCCGATGGAAAAGCTGAACGCCATTGTCAAGATGACCAAGATCATCGACGCCGTCGAGCGCTGGGGCGCGGAGTTCGAAGAGAAATATATTTACGACTCCCCCACCGGCCCGCTTTATCCCAAGGTCAACATCGGCGCCATCGAGGGCGGCGCCCCCTACCGACCCAACTATTTTCCCGGCGTATGCAGTATCTACGTCGATATCCGCATGCCGCCCCAGGTGCGGCCCGTCACCATCAAATACGAAATGGAGCGCGCTTTGAACAGCCTCGGCCTTGACTACGAGCTGGACATTTACAAGTCGCTGCTCGGCCACGAGGGAAAAAACGTCGAACCGTTGGTCAAGTCGGCCGAGGAAGTCTACGAGCATCTGTTCGGCGAGAAAATCAAACCGGAAGCGCCCGATCGGGCGAGCATCTGGACAGACACGAATGTCTACAACGAATTAGGAATCCCAGCGATCAAGATCGGCCCGCGCGGCCGGCGCATCGGCCCGCGCAATGAAGAGATCGACATCGACGTGATGGTCAAAGCCGCGCAGATTTACGCGCTCATGGCGCTGGATATCTGCATGCGCGAACGCCCGTCGGGGGAGCAATGACTCAGCGGATCTGTGGAACGGTCAATCAGACACTACGGTTTCACGATCAGCGAAGTTTCTTCTTCTCTCTTGGCTTTTTGCTCCGACAGAAAGAATGCGAAGCTCTTTTGCACGAGGCCGGTGAGAAAGGAAACATCGAGCGGGCCGGGATCGCCTTCGCCGGCTTGGAGCGCGACGGCGAGGGACAGCTTGGCGAGGTCCGCGCGATTGGTCTCGACTAAATAGAGCGCCATGTCTTCCATGCGGCGTTGAAACAGTTTAGCGTTTTCACCCGCGCAAAGTGCTTTGACGGCGTCGCGCACGATGGCGGCGAGGCGCTCTTCCTTTTGCACTGGGTTGAGCACAAGACGGCTCGCCTGCGCCTCTTCGATCTGCGGCAGAAACGCTTGCAGCCAATCGTCGGTCAGAATCCAGTAGCGCAGCTCCGGCTCGTCGAGCAGGCGGCGCGACTGCTCGCGCCAAGCGCCATCCCGCACCTCATCTCGGTTTAACCGCCGATAAATCGGGTGAGGCTGCTCCTTCGGTTTGCCGGTGTTGATGATCGAGCGGAGCTCATGGAAGTTTTCCAAGCCGCTCTGGCCGCGCGCCTTCGCCTGCTCGTAACCCTCGTAGATAATTTGATCCGCATATTCCCAAGGAATCGAGATCATCGTGACGTCATGCTGCTGCTTGATATCGTCGGCCATCTGCCGCAGCCCTTTACGGCGAAGCTGCGTACCACCGATGCGAAGCAATCCTTCCCCGTCGTGCAGCATCGCCTGAATCAACTGGAGCCCGTGGTTCGGTTGCACCCTGACGATCCATACCAGGCGGGTCCCTCCGCCATCGACGGAAGACATGTAGGCTTCGATCTCAGGCGCGCGCGTGAAGACCGCGGCCGCCGTTGCTTCGGGCGGCTCCTCTTTGGGCGCCGCCAGCCCTCTCTGAGCCAACTTGAAAAAAGAGCGTTTAACTTCTCTCTTAACTTCCTTGTCGGCGCTCTCCCTTTCGATGGCCTTCAGGGTTTCGACTGCGGCGGCGTCAGATATTTTACCGAGGGCAAAGACAACCGCCAGGGCGGTGTCCTTCCCCTTGTCCATTTGCTCTCTTAGGCGCGGAATGAGCGCCGGAGAGGCATCGTCAATCGCCAGCCCCGACTGGCGCAACTGCTCGATACCTCTCCGGATCGCGTCTTCGTGGGATTTCTTTTTCGCCAATGGAAATTCCCGTTGTATGATCCTGGCAACCGGAAGCTTCTCTACGGCTTCGTCAAGTCGCTCAGCACGCCCGCCCGCCCCGCGAAGGCAAAGTTCGGCCAGGTTTCCACTTGAGCGTCGTGGTAATTTTCCCGGTACCACTTGGCGAGTTCCCCAGCGGTGGCAAACCAGACCTTGCCATGACTCTTGGCGTAGCGAATGAACTCGCGCAAGAGGTGCGCGCGGAACGGCCGGCCGCCGACGAAAGGATGGTTGCCCCAGATCATGAATTTTGGATCGGTGGCGCCCTCCTCGTAGAGGCAATCGAAGGCGTCCTTCCACATCTGCAAAAGATCCCGCGGCGTCCTCCCCGCCCGCTGGTAGCTTGAGTAGTCGTTGAGATCGGCGAAGTAACTGAGCACGGTCAACTCTTTGTTCTTCACTTTGAGTGTGTATGGCGTTTCCTGGTGCTGCGGGTCCATCCAGTAGGTATAGCCGCACTCGACGATCACTTCCGGGGTATTGACGCTCGGGGCGATGCCGGTGGAAAGATAACCCACCGGCGTCTTGCCCACGACTTTTTTAACGATGTCGACGGTCCGCTGGAGATCCTTTTTCTCCTTGTCGCGCTTTTTCATGTAACTGTAGTCATGAATCCAGGTCTCCGTGCCGACCTCATGCCCCATCTCGACCGCTTCCTTGAAAATCTCCGGATAGTTCTGCACCGTGATACCCGTCGGGAAAAACGTCGTGCGAATCTTTTCCGTCTCGAAGATTTCCAGGAAACGATAAATCCCGACCCGCTCGCCGAACTCCCGGTCGGTAATCGCTCCCAAGTCTTTTTTCGTCAGCGCGTTTTTGGGAAAGGCGCGGCGATTTTGATGTTGCTGCGTCCTGGGCCCGCCCAGATCTTCCGGCCAAGTCTCGAACGCCACGCAGGGGGTAAGCGCCACGCGCGCGCCGTCCGGCCATTGGATCGGTTTTCTCTTCGGTCTAACTTTCATAGTGCCTCCTCAGCTGTGAATTTGGATTAGTCATGCCATAGTTACGGCGACATTCCAACCGCACAGAATGTAGGCCGCATGGATCAGCCGTTTTCCTCCCCCGCGTCGCGGGGGAGTCTGCCCTGAGCGTGTCGAAGGGACGAAGGAGGGGGCTCGATCGATTTGAATGGTTTGAACTTCGAACATAAACGCGAGACTCGAAAGGGCGGCGTTCGGCCTTGACTTGCGCCGAGATGCCAGCTAATTGAATGCATTGATTCCGGCACAGGAGGATTGTTTTATGGCAGACGGAAAACTGATCGAATATCGGGTTGACAACGGTGTGGCCGTTTTGGAAATCAACCGGCCGCCGGTCAACAGCTATACTACGGAATTACTCAAAGAATTGGACGCGGCGATTCTCGAGGCTCGGTTTGACGACAACGCCCACGCCATCGTCATCACCGGCAAAGTGGAAAAGTTTTTTTCTGCCGGCGCCGACATCAACATGCTCTCCAGCAAACCCCTCTCTTTCAAGAACAACTTTGCTTTACACGGCCACGAAGTCCTCATGCGGCTCGAAAATACGCCGAAGATCGTCATCGCGGCGATTAACGGTCACGCGGTAGGCGGCGGGCTCGAGATCGCCATGGCTTGTGACATCCGCATCGCCAAGAAGGAAGGCGGCCGCGTCGGCCTGGCGGAGATCAATCTGGGCGTTATGCCCGGCATGGGCGGCACGCAACGACTGCCGCGCCTGGTCGGCAAGGCCCGCGCGATGGAACTATGCGCGACGGGAAAGACCATCGCCTTTGAAGAAGCCCTCGACATGGGTCTCGTCCATTACATTTACGAGCGCGAAAATTTCATGGAACAGGTGATGGACTACGCGCGCCAATTCATCGTTCCGAACAAGAGCAGCCTGGCGGTCGGCAAAGTCAAACGCGCGATCAACACCGGCCTCGAACTGTCGCTGCCCGACGGCCTCGCCTTCGAGAGAGAACTTCTCGCCCAGACCTTCGCCAGCGAGGACGGACAGGAAGGCGTGAAAGCGTATCTCGAAAAGCGAACCGCGCAATTCAAGGGAAAATAAGAGGGGAAAAGTGAGTTAGGGATTAGTGATTTAGTGAATTAGCAGCCAGTCACTAGCCCCTAATCCCTAATTCACTAGCTCCCTAATTCACTAACTCACTAATCACTGTTGAAGGAGTAGCTAATGGCCAAGATGTTTATCGGCGGCGAGTCTGTCGATTCCGTAACCAAGAACACAACCGAAGTGCGCAATCCCGCGACCGGTGCGACGGTCGATACCGTGCCGCAAGGAAACGACAAAGATGTTCACCAAGCGATCCAAGCCGCTGAGGATGCTTTCAAGGTTTGGTCCGACGTGACGCCGGAGGATCGCGGCAACGCGCTCTTAAGCGCCGGCGAGCTGATCAAGAAGAACGCCGGGGAAATCGCCCAGCTACTCACGCAAGAGCAAGGCAAAACGCTGTTCGAAGCGGGGCTGGAAATTCACCACCTCGTTCACGGCTTGGAATTCTACGCCGGGCTGGCGTCCAAAGTGCGCGGCTCCCATGTGCCGCTGCCGCAGAAAAGCGCCTACGGTATGGTCGTGCGCCAGCCGATCGGCGTGTGCGGCGGCATCGTGCCGTGGAATTTCCCGCTCACGCTCATGGGCACCAAGCTCGGTCCCGCACTGGCTGCGGGAAACACCATTATCATCAAGCCGGCGAGCACCACGCCACTAGCAACTATTAAAGTGATCGAGCTGATCGCCCAGGCGACCTTTGGCGAAGGCAAGGCGCAAAAGACCCTGCCCAAGGGAACGGTCAACGTCGTCACCGGCCCGGGCGGCAGCGTCGGCGAGGAACTCCTGCGCAACCCGCGCATCCGCCGCATCGCCTTTACCGGCTCGACGCCGGTGGGACGCCATGTCATGGAGGTTGCGGGACGCGAGATCAAGCGTGTCACGCTGGAGCTTGGCGGCAGCGATCCGATGATCGTCATGGAGGATGCAAATCTCGACCTGGCCGTGAAGATGGCCGACGTTGGCCGCTATTTCAATTGCGGCCAGATGTGTCTCGGCGTCAAGCGGCTCTTTCTCCAGGAATCGATCGCGGATAATTTCCTGGGCGGACTGGTGGAAATTCTCAAAAAGAAAACCGTCGGCAACGGCATGAGCAAGGAGACCCGCATGGGGCCGATCCATATCGGCTCGCAGCGCCAGGAGATCGAAGAGCAGGTGGAAGACGCCAAGGCGCGCGGCGCCAAGATTTTATTCGGGGGCGAGCGCCCCAAGGGCGGCGATCTCGACCAAGGCTTTTTCTATCTGCCGACGTTGATGAGCAACGTGCCCGACGACGCGCGCATGACCAAGGAGGAAGTCTTCGGCCCGGCGCTGCCGGTCTACACGTTCAAGACCCTGGACGAGGCGCTTGAGAAAGCCAACTCGTCTGAGTACGGCCTCGGTTCCTCGATCTGGACGCGTAATTTGCTCAACGCCAACAAGGCGATCGACAAGCTCCAGGCGGGAAACGTCTGGGTCAACTCGCTCCACTACGGTTACGACGAGCTGCCCTTCGGCGGCGTAAAATCGAGCGGCGTCGGCCGCGAGCATGGCCCCGAAGCGCTGGATTATTATCTCGAGCCGAAGGGCGTGGTCATCGTCAACGTTTAAGTAGGGGCAGACCCCTGTGTCTGCCCTTTCGAATTCCGTGTAGGGGCAGACCCCTGTGTCTGCCCTTTCGGGCGGGCCACCAAATAGGGTCGCCCCTACAAATATTTCTTGCGACGCAGAACCGCTGGGGGTTGGGATAATTCGTTTGACAACCGACCACCCGCTCGACTAGCTTAGCCCAATCCTGGATGAACAAAGGAGCTCTCGATGTTTGCACAAATCCGACATATGGCGATCGTTACCAGCAACGCGAATCACGAAGGCGATTTTTATAGAGATGTATTCGGCATGAGACGTTCAAGCCAAGTTCGCGCCGGCGGCGCCGTGGTTGTCGGCGACGGATATATCGGCTTGAACTTGAATCCGCGGGCGCCGGGACGGCAGGCTGGTTTCGATCATTTCGGCTTCGAGGTGCAGGACGTTGAGACGGTTTTTTCGCGCCTCAAGGACAAGTATCCCAAAGTCCAGGTGCTCAAACGCCCCAGCAACCGGCCCTTCGCCGGGATCAGCCTGCATGACCCAGCGGGCAACGTATTCGATTTATCGCAGCTTGGCATGGAAAATCGCCGCGATCTTTACACCGACGAGACCGAAGAGCGCAAGCGCCGCATCGGTCACTTCGGTCTCCGTTGCGTCGAGCCGGAGCAATGCGCCGAATTCTATCGATCCGTTTTCGAATTGACGGAACTCGAAAAGCCCGCCGGCGATCTCAATCACTATCTGTCGGACGGCAAAGTCACGCTGGCGGTCATGCCGTGGAAGATTTCCGACTTCTATGGCTCCGGCATCGAGCGGCCGGCCCTTGACCACATTGGCTTTAAAGTGGAAAACATGCCAGCGTTCAAAGCGGACTTGGAAAAATTCACCAGCGCTAACCCAACACCCGACGACCGACCCGAGAAAAACCCGGAGCACGAAGTGAGGCAAAAACTGCTCGCGACCTGCTGCTTCGGACAATTTCAAATGTCCGATCCCGACGGCGTGCTGATCGACGTGTCGGACGGCTAAAGCACCGACTTTCGGCTCGCAGCCGCAGTAAATTCTCTTAACCGCAAAGGGCGCAAAGGTCACAAAAAGACCTCTTTTGCGTTCTATGCGTTCTTTGCGGTTGTCCTAATTCTTTATCCCGCCCGCTTGCTCCACCGTCCCACAGCCAAACCCAAGGCAATGATGGCGACGAAGAAACTGAGCGCCGGAATCATCGCTCGCGCCGGCGGCTCCACCCCGGTCACGGATACGTTCTTCTCAGTGCGGAGTATCGGGCGCCCGGAAACGTAGGCGATCGCTGCAACTCGGTACTCCGCCCCGTCGGTAAACTGGAAATTCATTGCAAATTCCCCCGTCACAGAAAGCCTGTCAACCGCGAAAACCATTTTGCCTTTTTCCGGGTGAGTAATGGTAAGCGTAAGCAGCGCAGGCGGTTTCTCCGCCTGTTCATCTCCTGCCAATCGCCAACGAATGTTGCTCAGCTTTCCAACCGTGGCCGGATCGACCTCCAGCCAGCCAAAGTACCGGGCGCTTTCCGCGGCTTGCGCGGGAGCGATTCCAGGCGACAGCAGCAAACTGCCCATTGAGAAAAGCAATCCCGTGGCGATTTCATTCGTTCGCGAGGGCCCAGTGAAGACCTTGCCGGCGACCACGCCGAAAACAAAAAGCGCCAGTGAAAATAGGCCGAGAAAAAACCATTTTTGTTTGTTCTCGCGGATCTTGAAGTTGAATGTCTTGGCCGCCTTTCGTCCGTCCGGCGCGATAAATTCGACGGCTAACAGGTACTCGCCGCGAATCGGAAACAAATATTTCCACTCCGCCTTCCCTTGCCTGAGCGGCAGAGTCATTGCCATCAATTGGCTCCCTTCGACAAAGGGAAAGTCGGTTGAAAAAAACCGCCCGGGCTTGGGCGCGTCGAGACGAATCGCCGCGCTACCCTGAATCACCGGCCTGCCGTCGGCGCCCGTGACCAAGAGCGTCAGCGTGGCGGGATCGGAGTAGGGATGAAGCAACTCAAAACGCGGCGAAGCCTTGAAATAAATAGTGAACTCTTCGGCCCAGAGGGGCGAGCCGAGAAAAACGACGAGCGCGAACAGTGGGGAGAAAATTCTCAGTGGCAAGGCACCACGGCCAGCGCGTGACGGAAATTGTGCAGCGTGTCGTGTACCGCCGGGTAGCTGGTGGCGAGCAAAACATAAAGGATCGACCATGATGCGAGCAGAAACAGACCCGACTTGATGAAGAACGAAAGTCGCTCCGGCAGCGAAACGCCCAGCCAACTCGCTACGGTTCTTTCCATGACAAACCCCCTCCGCATGACGTGATTCGCATTCTCATCCTAACCGCCCCGCCCTGTCAAACGAAATTGAGCACAAACGCCGCCATCCCCTTTGCACCCGGTGAAGTCGCACGAATCAAGATCAACCAACACTTTTCGAAAGGGGCGATAGGGGGAAAGTAATCGAATGGTCGAAT
>JACPFE010000530.1 GCA_016183145.1 Deltaproteobacteria bacterium
AGATTCCCTACGGGATTCTTTATCCGGTGATTCTGCTCTTCTGTCTCATCGGCTCGTACAGCCTCAACAACAACATTGGCGATGTCATTATCATGTGGTTCTTTGGAGTCTTTGGTTTTTTACTGAAGAAGTTCCAATTCGAGCCGGCCCCTCTAGTCCTGGCCCTGGTTTTGGGACCCATGCTCGAAGACAACTTGCGTCAGTCCCTGATCATTTCCCAGGGAAACTTTTCGATCTTCATCAGTCGACCTTTGTCCGTCGCCTTTCTCGTAGTCTCCGCATCCGCTCTCCTCTTCCCCTTACTCAGACTCCGCCCACGGCTGCGAGAAACCACGGAGTGACTTTGTTTTTACGGTAAGGAGAAAGAACGATGAAGGTTAGGAAATTGAAGATCGGGATTCGTGATTTCGACGAGACACTGCAAGAGACCGCAGAAACGGTAAGAGCAGTATCGGCCGGCAAAAAGGTGAAGCCGAAAGGTCATAGGCTTTTCTTTACTAGTCCGGAAGCTCTCAGACGATTTCTAACTCCCAAGCGGATTGAGCTGATTCGCCTGATCCGAAAGCGACAACCCAGTTCCATCAACGAGCTTGCGGCTTTGGCTCGTCGTGACTTCAAGCGAGTTTACGAGGATATCATCAGCTTAACGGAAGCGGGGATGGTCGATTTAGCCAAGGACAGGGGGCGCAAAACCGCCCCCCGCGTCGCGGACGAACTTCGGTTGGAGATTGTCGTCTGAGTTGCCTGCCAGGGAGCCCTCCTTAGGTTGCGCCCGCGGCTGCGAGAGACCACGGAGCAAGTTTTTTTTCGTTTTCGCTCTGCTCGTTGTCTCGCGGTCATCCGGCGAACGTGGTGGACTCCAGCTTTATTCAAGAACTGGACAGGCTGGAAAAGGGGGTCGGGAGTCTTTTCTTGACACGATCTTCCAATTTCCGACATTCGCCGACCAGCTTCACGACAATCTCCTCATGAAGCGGATCACAGACAGCGACTCTATGAGGGTTTTTCTACAGCCTCGTTAGGGAACACCCGGCAAAGAGCGGTCCGTGAGCGACTCCGATATACTCCGCCATATTGATCTGGACACACGGCGTCAACTCTATGCCGAGGAGCTGCGCGTGGTGTCGAATCTTCGGTCAACAGCGCTCGTGAGGGCATTCGCGTAAGGTCCCGCGCGAACATTATCTCGGCCCCGGACCTTGGCAGATTGTTGCTTCTGCTGAACCTGGAGGCATCTCTTTGCAAGCGCTACGTCCGAAATGGCTTGCTTGACGCATCCATTCGACGGGTATACTATTTTGTTGTACCCACCCTGGTGATTTTATGAAAGCCCTCACGATCGATACCATCGAGCGAAATTTTCCCAATCAATGGCTCTTAATAGAGGTTACGGAGACGAAAGGTGGCGTGCCCTTCAGAGGTGTTGTGCTTGAGGCTAGCGAGAGACGGCAGCAGGTAGTCAAGGAAATCGGCAGAAACAAAGGTAAGAAACTGTTTTTTTTCTATAGCGGGATTGTTGCATCACCCAAGCCTGCCTTCGCACTCTAGTTCCCACCTAAATGAAAGTCTCTGTCCCGTTCAACGAAAGGGTATTTAGAGACTTTCGGCTTTTTGTTGTCCCTGTGCTCCTTGAGTACCACTTTCTCCCTCCTTTTTCCCCCTTCCAGCGTCGTGCCGTTGTGAATCCCGTCTTTTCTCAATAGAATTGGCGTGGTGCTCAAAGAACCAAAAGTGAGGCGGGGAGTTTTTGGGTGAATGAAATCGAATATGTTTTTCCACTGTCGGCGGGTCTGGAAGATCGATTAAGGGTAAGGGCGGCAAAGATAAGGGGCAGGATTGTGAGTTTTGTGGTGCAATATGAGGCGTTTATTCAAGGTCAATGGAGGGCTATAGTAAGGTACGATAATTCCCACCGATTTGCCCACAAAGATATTCTGCACCCGGATGGATCTGTTGATAAGCAGCCGCTCGATTTTGCAAGCCTAAATCTCGCCTTTACGTTTGCCATCCACGACCTTAGGAGTCTGTGGAAATGGTATCGTTACGGTTATGAGAAGGAGCTGACGGAATGAACAAGGAAAAGATAATTAAAAAGAACCTGGACCTTTTCGACGAGTTTATGAAGTATGCTTTTGATCATCCGGAGATTCTTGATGAGATTCCGCGAGAGGCCAATCTGGTGCTTCTCCCGGAAGGAGATTCGCCCTTGGAAAAGGCAAATAAAAAGATCTTAAGCAGGCTGAAGGCTAAGGGAGAAGAAACAGTCGCAATCAGGATTCGTGCGAGCAAGCGGAAGGTCGCAAAAGTCGGCTAGCCTGAGCAACGGCGAATACTTGCTCAAGTCACTGGCTCATCTCTTACAACTGCCAAAAACTCACATGTGGCTGGACTATGACGAAGAGGCCGATACGCTCTACGTCCATTTTGAAGACAAACCCGCTTCCACTCACAGCGAGATCCGAGACGACGGCGTCATCCTGGATTACAAAGGCCGCCGCTTGGTTGGAGTAACGATTCTCGACGCTTCGCAGCGATAGTTGACGAAGTAGAAATCCGAAAGGCAGACAACCTTATCGTTATCGTACCGAAGACAGAGAGCGATCCAATCTTAGGTCTCGGGAAGAATCCTGTGACGTCCGGAGCGCCCGATGCTTCAGAGCGCCATGACCGATACTTTGTCCACGCGGGGGTTGAGAAGCTACCTTGAGCCTGCCAGGCGGGTTCTCGCACCCCGATCTTAATCTTCCCCCGTCAGAGACTGTGTCGCAATGTCATCCTGAGGCGATAGCCGAAGGATCTTGTCTTCGTAAGTGAAAGAAAATGCGAGATGCTTCGCTCCGCTCAGCATGACATCTATGGGATTTTCTCTCATTACGACACAGTCTCTCAAGGGGGAAGAAAAGAAATTCTAACCCCGCCCGAGCAGGCGACTTTCGCGTTTGTACACCGCCAAGATCAACCTCTCACCGCGGCGCGATGAGAATCTCCTCGCGCGGGAAGTAATCCATGATCTCGGCGCCGTTCTTGGTGACCACCATCATGTTCTCGAGCCGCGTGCCGCCGACACGCGCCTCCCCTTCGCGGCATTCCACCGCCAGCGTCATCCCTTCTTCGAAGACCTGCGGGTGATCTAACGACCACAAACGGTTGATGATCGGCATGTCGTAGCCGGTGCTGGTTCCCAAACCGATGCCGTGGCCAATCTCGCTGGCGAGCAGCTCGACCTCGCTCTTATATCCCCATTTACTCGCGGGCGGAAAATGTTTCGCCGCGTCGGCCGTCGTCTTGCCCGGCTTGATCTCGCCGATGACGGCGTCGATGCGATCGCGCACCTGCTTGTACCAGTCCTTTTCTTTCGCCGTGGGCTGCCTGCCGACGATAAAAGTTCGGTATGTGCAACTGCCATAACCCATGTAGGTCGCGCCGCAGTACGACCCGTAAACCAAGTCTCCGACCTGAATCACCCGGCTGGTCGCGTGGGGGCCGCGGTCGAAGGTCATCGGCCCCGAACGCCAACCGCCCGGCACGGCGGATTCCAGGCCCAGCTCATATCCCGCCGTGGAACCGAGCGTCATCAAATCGGTGTCCCGCATGCCGGGTTTCAAATTTTCCCAGATACGGAACCACACACCGTCGACCATCGCGGCGCAGGTTTTCAAGCAATCGATTTCATCGCGATTCTTAATCTTGCGCGCTTCGAGCATGAGATTGCGCGTGTCGACGATATTTTTAACGCCGGCATTAACCAAGGCCTCACGGGCGAGGCCGTCGAAGCCGCCTAAACCGAGCTTCTCGCCGAGCAACCCGCGCTTCTCAAGCTCCGCTTTGATATCGCCGGCGAACGCCTTCGCCTCGACCGCGCAGGCTTCCGGGCCGGGCGAGCCCGTGAGCCAGGAGCGCGCCGGCCGCCATTCTTTGATCCACGGGCACTGGTCGGGCATCTGGTGATAGTAACCGTCATGCTCATACATCACCGGCTCCTGATCCGCGAAGAAAAGCACGTAGCGGACCATCGGATAGGCGAAGCCCTTGAGCGCGGTGAGGTAGCGAATATTCTGGTGGTTGGCTTCCAGGAGCGTGGCAATCCCGTATTTGCGCATGAGCATCTGCGCGCGCTCGACGCGCCCGCGCCGCATGCGCTCAGGATTGAACCGCTCCTGCCAATCGGCAACTTCCGGACCGAAAGTAAGCTTGGGTGAGTAATTGACCATGATGACCTCCTGCGCGGCACGCGAGATATTTTTCCGACCCGAATCTATCTGGAACGGCGCGCCGCTTCAACAGGCACGGCTGGGAAACAAAAATAATACTCCTGAATCCCTTGCAGTATGCCGAGGAGCGGATTAAAAATCGGTGAATAAGGAGTTTGAACATGGGGACCCGCCTCAAACAACTGTTGCCGCTGTTTCTATTGCTCGCGTTGAGCGCGCCGAGCGCCGCGGCTGAGCGCGGCCTAGAGAAAGTCCGCGTCGCCGTCTCATCCAAGTCGCTCGGCTTTCTCGACACCTGGGCTGCCAAGGAGCGCGGCTTTTACCGCAAGCATGGCATCGAAGCTGAAATCATCGCCATGCGCCCGCCCTTGACCATCGGCGCGCTGCAATCCGGCGACATCGATTACGCCTTCGGCGCCAGCACGATCTCGCGCGGCAGCATTTCCGGTGCGCCGGTCAGGCTCGTGACCTTGGCACTCCGAACCTCGTTCCACACATTGGTCGCCCGGTCGCAGATCAAGTCCATCGCCAATTTGAAAGGAAAAACCATCGCCGTCACCATCGGCGCCGCTGACGATTTCGTCGCCCGCCATCTCTTGCGCCGCGCCGGTCTCGACCCGCGCGAGGTGAACTTCGTCAACATGGGCGGATCGGACACCCGCTTTGCGGCGCTGCATACAGGCAGCATTGACGCAACGCCGCTTTCCTTGCCCTTTTTCGTTATCGCCAAACGCCAAGGTTTGACGCTCCTCGGCTCGGCGTCGGACGTGATCGACATGGCGACGGTAGGGATCGGCACTTCGACGCGTAAAATTCAACAGGAGCGTGAGCAGGTGAAGAAAATGGTCCGGGCGCAGTTGGATACGCTGCACTGGATCAAGAGCCAAAAAGCCGAGGTGGTGCCTTTTCTACAGAAAGTTTTCGGCTTGGACGAGGGTGTTGCGGTGGAGTCCCACGCCATCTACTCCCGGCTGTTGATCGAAGACGCGCGGCCCCTGCCGGAAGCGATCAAAACGGTTCTCGAACAGCAGGGCAAGCCCGACTTGCCCTTGGATCGTGTGGTCGATGCGACCGTCGTCCAGGAAGTCCTGCGCGAACGGAGATAAGCATGGGAGACCATAATCACCCTCCCCTTAATCCCCTCCCGTCAAGGGAGGGGAGACTTTTTGGTTCCCTCTCCCCTTGCGGGAGAGGGCCAGGGTGAGGGGTATATAAACTTATTTCCAATCGTCACTATAGTTCGGATTCCATGACCAGAAACCAGGAACTCGAAACTAGAAACTGACTTTCCGGAGGACTTATGGCTGAGACACCTAAACTCGTTTCTTCGATGGGCAGAGCCGAGCTCGACAAGATCTTTGTCCGCGGCTATGACTTGAACGAGCAACTGCTCGGCAAAATCAGCTTCGCCCAGATGCTTTGCTTGATGCTCCAAGGGCGCATGCCGACGGCTGAGGAAGGACGCATGATCGACAGTATGTTGATCGTCCTCGTCGACCACGGCATGACCACCGGCGCGGCGGCGGCGCGCATGACCTTCCATTCTGCCCCGGAGGCGATCCAGGGCGCGGTGGCGGCGGCGATCCTCGGCGCCGGCAGCGTGCATCTTGGCTCCTCGGAATACTGCGCGAAGATGCTCAACGACGCCTTGCCAAGAAGTTCGAAAGAAACCGATCTCGATGCGGTCGCGAAAAACACGGTTGAGAAACGTTTGGCCAATAAGCAGCTCATTCCCGGCATCGGCCACGGCATCCACACGGGCGGCGATCCGCGCGCGGACAAGCTTTTTCAAGTCGCGCAGGAGACCAAAGTCTATGGCCGGTACTGCGAGCTGTTGAGAAAGATCGGCAAGATCGCCGACGAAAAAGTCGGCAAGCATCTGCCGGTAAACGTCACCGGCGCCATCGCCGCGATTTCCATGGACATGGGCTTTCATTGGCAGATGTCCAAAAGCTTCGCGATCCTCGGCCGCGCGCTCGGCGGCCTGGCCCATGTCGGCGAAGAAATCCGCCGGCCCATCGCCCGCGGCATTTCGAATTTGATTCGCGACAACTTGCAGTACGAGCCGGAGAAATAACAGAAGCGCGACCGAGGAGGTCTTCGATGACCGATCTCAATCAAACGTCGGGGGTCTTTCGATATCCGACTCGCCCGCTTCATAGGAAAGGTGGCTCTCCGGGCTACCTAGAGAATTCCCTCGCCGCTGCGGCCGAGCCTTTCAAGGGGATCACGACGGACGGCAAGGTCATTCCGGGCTTGTTCCCGATTCAGCAGACCGGCGTTTCCACCCGGCCGATCAAAGAGGCAGCAGAAGCGTTTCTCGCGTCGCTTAAGGCGGAGCAGCGCGCCAAGACGGTTTTCCCCGTCGATACGCCGGAGTGGCGCAAATGGAGCAATATCCATCCGACCTTGATGCGCCACGGCATACCGTTGTTTGAAATGTCCGATACCCAGCGCGACCGCGCCTTCGCGCTCTTGCGCGAGAGCCTCAGCGCCGAAGGGTTCCAGACCGCGCGCGACGTCATGCGCCTCAATGAAACCGTGCTCGAGATGACCGGGAGGCTCGCCGAGTACGGCGAGGATCTCTACTGGCTGAGCATCATGGGAACTCCATCCGCCGGCGATCCCTGGGGCTGGCAGATCGACGGCCATCATCTGAACATCAATTATTTCATCCTTGGCGGCCAGGTTGTCATGACGCCCGCTTTTCTCGGCTCGGAGCCGGTCCACGCCACCACCGGCAGGTACGCCGGCACGAGAGTATTCACGGCGGATGAGAACCGGGGGCTGGCGATGATCCGCGCGCTGTCAAGCGAGCAACGTGCCAAAACGATCATTGCGGCTGAGTCTAAGGGTGAAGTCTTGACCGCCGCCTTTCGCGACAACCTGGTGCTTGATTATACGGGCATAGGTTACGACGATTTGGCGAGCGCCCAGCACGAAACTCTGCTCCATTTAATCCAGCTGCACGTCGGCCGCATGCGGCCCGACCATGCCGAGGTCAAAATGGCCGAGGTGAAGCGCCACCTGCGCGACACTCACTTTTGCTGGATGGGCGGCATCGAAGACGACAGCGTCTTTTACTATCGCGTGCAAAGCCCGGTGATCATCATCGAGTTCGACCACCAGCGGGGCATCGCGTTCCGCCAGTACGTCAAGCCCTACAAGGACCATATCCACGTCGTCGTGCGCACGCCCAACGGCAACGATTACGGCAAGGATCTCTTGCGGCAGCACTACCAGCAGTCGCGTCACCATGCGGGGCGTGTTTAACCATCCAAGGGAGGAGCCATGGCTAAAATCGTGCACATCGCGCTGAAAGTCGATGATCTACAGAAAGCCACCCAGTTCTACGAAAACGTCTTCGGCTTCAAAGAAGTCGAAACCAGCAAGGTCAGGGACCACAC
>JACPFE010000531.1 GCA_016183145.1 Deltaproteobacteria bacterium
TCTCGGGGTGATCCAGAGTCAACCTCGCAACGACGTAACCGCCGCGTGAGTGGCCGATGACGTGGACGTTTTGCAAACCCAAAGTTTCAATGAGGCGAGCGGCGTGTTGCACGGTTGCCGCCATGGTGTAGTCCGCGTCCGTCTTCGGATTACCGGTGTAGCCTTGCCCGAGTTTGTCCATCGCGATGACGCGAAACGACCGGGCGAGTGGGTCGAAATTGAATTCCCAATCCAGCGCGCTTTCGCAGGCGTCTGGAGTGCCGAAATGGCTGCCGTGAACCAAGAGCAAGACCTCGCCGCTTCCCTGGTCGAAATAGCGGGTGCGGATTCCATCGACATCGATGAACTTCGGATCGGTCATCATGATCATGCCTCCTTGCTGCTCGAATAGTCGAAAGCGCAGGTGATTGTCAATGGGTTTTTAATGGTGGGGTTCTTAATGTCTCTTTCGGGGATGGTTGAAATCCCTCGCCTTCAGGCGAAGCAAGATTCGGCGAAATGTGAGCCAAGTGAACAAGAGCACCGTATGCAGCGACAAGGGCAGACCTGGCTCGTCATGCCCGCGAAAGCGGGCATCCAGGCTAGACTGCGAAAGAACTGGATTCCCGCTTTCGCGGGAATGACGGTCGGGGCCATTTTCCGGTCGGCTTCAAGCCGACATGTTTTGAATCCCTCGGCTTACAGCCGAGGGTTGTTTAATGGTGGCTTGTTCCTGGGGTTCACCCCATTGACAGCCCGCCTCACCGGCGGATAGTCTCCAGGGAGAAACGGAGTTGGGAAAGGGTGTACTTAGATGAAACTTAAGGGACGGGTCGCAATGATCACCGGCGCGGGAAGAAATATTGGCAAGGCGATGGCAAAGCTTTTTGCGTCGGAAGGAGCCAGGATTGCCGTCGCGGAAGTGCATCAGGGTCGCGGCCAAGCCGTGGTCGATGAGATCAACAAGGCCGGACAGGAAGCGATGCTCGTCCTCGGCGATGTATCCAAGTCGTCCGACGTCCAGAGAATGGTCAAAGAGGTCGTGGGGAAATTCGGCGGCATCGATATTCTCGTCAACAACGCGGCGCTGACGGACCACGCGAATATCTTCGACAGCACCGAAGAGGAGTTCGATAAGGTCATCGCGGTGAGTCTGAAAGGGCCGTACCTGGTGACCAAATATGTCGCTGAAGAAATGAGAAAGCAAGGACGAGGCGGGAAGATCGTCAATTTCGGCTCGACTTCGGGTATGGTCGGACGCCACGACGGCATCGCCTACGCGGCGGCCAAAGCCGGCGTGATCAATATGACGCGCGCCATGGCTACCCAACTTTCACCGTACAAGATTCGCGTGAACTGCGTCGTGCCGAACCGCTCCGGTTCTCCGGTAGGTTACGATGATGACGTGACCGGCAGCCGAACTTTCGAAAATCTCGCCGGCCGCTTGGGCACGGCGGAAGATCAGGCCAAAGCGGCGCTGTTCTTGGTCAGCGACGATTCCGATTTCATCTACGGCCACCCGCTGGTAGTGGACGGCGGCGTGATGGCGATGGCGCATTTCCCGAAAGAGCAGTTTCAGAAATAAATACGAAATCCGTTCCAACCGTTCCAATCGTTCAAGCCGTTCAAATTGTTTGGGGCGGATCGGATCCGCAGTTGGTAAGATTCTACTGACGCATCTCAACGGTAAAGCGGCAGCGCCGCGATGCGGCGCTCGATTTTCGCCATCATTCTTTTAAATTCCGGCGTGTCGACGCCGCCGAAACGGCGATTGAATTCGGCTGCTTGCATATTCTCCGGCAGGTCTTCGGCGGGCGGCATGATGTCTTTCTCACGGACCTGGGCGGCCAAGCGATTCTGGAGAATGCGCGCGCTTGCTTGATCATTTGCCGCCAGCTCGCCAAATCGGGTGCCGGCACGGTCGGCCGCGATATCGTTAAACGAAAAACCACTCCCACCCTGCGAGTCCGTAAGCTCCTTGTAAATGCCGAGCGCGTCAGCCAGTGGCCCGCCGGCTTTGGCCGCCAATGCCGCCGACACGATGAAGTGCTTAGGAGTATCTTCGCGGCCGCTCAAGATCACCCGATGCGGCTGCGGCTGGGGCCATGCTTTGGCCTCGGGGATAATCGCGTCGAGCTGCTTACCGGTGACATAAAAAGTGAGGACGAAAATCGCCGCTCGGTTCTCTTCGATCGGGTTTCCTGCCTGCGAGAGTTCCTTCGCCAACTGAAAAAGCGGAGCTAATAGATCTGTGAGAGAGATCGTTGCATTCGTTGGACCGCGAGCGACCTCACTCAAGCGCCGTTGGTAAAGTCGGAGCCGGTCACGCAGCTCGAGCGGAACCAACACGTTGCGAATCTCTTCTTTAAATTTCTCCTGCCATTCGTAGGTGACGGCCAGCCGGCCTTTTTGGACAGCGAACTTCTTGAGCGCTTGTACACCGGCGTCGAGGGCCTCTTGGCCGAAGAGTAAAACGATGGTGCGCATGAGCAGCCAGTCGGCGATGGGGCCCGGCACCGGCAAACGGCCAACCCGCAGTTGCTCGAAACGCGGCAGCGGCGCGCCTTCGTGTAACGCGGTATCGACATTGATGCATAATCCGATCGGTAATTGCCGCCGGCACAGGCTCGCGTTTATCCAAACTCTGTTTTCGCCGAGAGTCACACGCGCGCTGCCATCGCCGTAGCGGTGTGCCAGATAATTGGCGGCCAAGTCCAGGTCATTCTGAGTGATCACGATCGTGCCGCGCGCGCCGGATTTTAGCCGGCGCGGATCGTTTTGCTCAAAAACGCGCTTCGCCCGTTCGATATTGGCGGGCGTGATTTCGGCGGCGCGATCGATGGTTGGATTGCGGTCGATGGCGAGATAGAGCGCGGACAAAACCGCGAGCGGCGGCGCGCCTATCAGCAACAGGATCAGCTTCGGCAATAACCGCATCGAGTAACCCCATCAGAAGTTACGCGATGTCAGCGCCAAATGCGAACCTGAATGCGAAGTATTGAGTTAGAACTTAACTCAGCTCATTCTTTAGCCAATTGATGATCGTCGGCAGCGTCTCCGGGGTTTGTCCCATGTGGCCGCCGGGGAAGACCCGGGCGGATTTGGGGCTGCCGTATTCCAAAAGTATATAAAGATCGGCGATCGGGGTTTGCAGGTCTTCTTTGCCGTTGACGATCAACATTGGGCAAGAAGGTTTGTCCAACCAGCCCTGGTCCTTGAGCGACAGCGCGGACCAGGGTTTCATGAGCTCATCGACGCTGCCCACGCCGAAGGCCGAGCAGCGGGCGATGTCGTGGTCCATGAGATAACTATCGGCGTTGGTCGATTCGCGCAGCCAATCTTCCTGGAAAAAATAATGGACGCCGCCGCCCCACACCACCGCGGCGCGCAAGCGCTTGGCTTCGACGTACGCCATCTTCGCCGCCCAATAGCCGCCGAAACTTCGTCCCTGGATGGCGATGCGCTTGGGATCGACCTCCGGCCGCTTCTCCAAATAATCGATGACGGCGCTAAACAAGGAGTCCGCCGTGATCGAGCCTTTGATCGGGCTTTCGCCGACGCCGGGCATATCCACCGCGCAACTGCCGAGCCCCGCCTGTTGTAAGGCTTCGTCGTATTCATACGATTCCGCCTTGAATGAGTCGATGCCGCCGAAGTTGATCACAACCGGATGCTTGGCGCCGTCGCGGCGCACGCGGAGATAGATGGGGATCGCCTTATCGCCGAAGGGCACGTTGACTCGTTCCAGCGGCGGATCGAAATAGCGTCCGGCCTTTTCGTACATCTCCAGGCTTTTTCGAAAGTTCGCCTGCTTGCCCGTGGTATGCGCCACCGGGTAGCGCCCGATGGCGTAGTAGGTATAGGCCATCACATAGGCCTCGCGCGCGTCTTTGGAGTTGCCGGCCTTTTCGGCTTTGCCTGCCGCCTCTTCGTACGGCTTGGCGACGCGTGCCCACTCGGACGCCCAAAGCTCCGGGTCCTTACTCGTCAAGTTCGCCAGCACCAATTCCACATCTTCCCGTTTGGCGCGGCGGAAAACATTCCGTTTGCCGGTGCGCTCGCGGACCATCGCTTTGATTTCATCGAGATTTTTTACCCGGCCCATAGACGCCTCCTTCGGAGTCGTTCAAGACGTTCAAAGCGTTTCAGCCAAGCAATTTGAGGCTGATCCGTCCTATGGCGGACAAGTCGTTCAAGCGGTTTTAAGATTACCGATGCACGCGATAAATTCACTGGCTTTTGTTCGTCTACTCCACCTTGACAAGAACTTCAAGCTGTAAGTAATATCCGCCAGCCTTTGTTGTTTTCCCCACACCCTTTCCTCTCCCCCGCGACGGGGGAGAGGAAAGGGTGTGGGGGTAGGAGGACCGATGATGAACCGCGCGCGATTTCTCTTGGTGGGCGGAACGCTGACCATCGGTTTCAAAGAAGA
>JACPFE010000542.1:0-10328 GCA_016183145.1 Deltaproteobacteria bacterium
ATCTATTCAGATGCGGCGAGCAGAATTTCGGTTGCAGAAAAACGGCGGCGGGCACACGACGACGCCTAAGTACGCATTACGACCGCCTCGCCCACTTGATGATGAGCTCTCGATCGGCCAGCGCAGGGGGCGGCCCTCTTCGCAGGGGATCAACTCGTACGACCGGCACACATTGCACGACCATAAACAGCAATTAAGCCAACCCGTCGTTGTAGTCGCTCTTGGGCACGAAGTTGAAGAAGTGGCCGGAGCCTTCGACGATGCGCTGCGAGTGCGGCGTTCCCGCCGGGATATGCACGCCCATGGGACTCTCGACCGCGACTTTCTCGTCGCGGATCTGGAACTCGATCTTGAGTCCGGCCAATTCGGCACCCTTGCCGATGGCGATATGCTGCGTGTCGCAGTTATGTGTGTGCTGATCGACATAATTCGCTTGCGCCGCCTCGACGTTGGCCACGCTGCGCACCACCGTGTAAAAACCCGCCTCGGGTTTGAGCTTGCCGTCGACAAAGACATACCGGACGCCGGGCGCGGCGTCGGTGTGATATTTTATTTCGCTCGTGGGCCGCACCTCCGGATGGAAAATGTAACCCGCGTACCTGGCGAAATCACGCTCGCCTTTGGCGAGATCGAAGGGGCGGTCTTCGTGGGTGTAACCGCGATCGCGGAACAATACCGTTACGGTGCCCGCGCCTCGGGTGACTTTATATTCGTGTACGGTCCCTGTCGGGATGTAAACACAGGCGGGCGAAACGATCCTGTGCGCCCTGCCTTCAAAGATGATCTGGCCTTCGAGACCCGTGAGATCGGCGTTGTCGCCGATGAAATAGTAAAACTCATCGGTGTTGTGGCAGTGCGGCACCTGGTAGTCGGGAACCTGGGCCGGCAAGTTTTTCGCTTCATGGATAGCGACGTAGATATTCGCGTCGGGGTGGGAATCGCGGTTGATGAAGATATGGCGTTTAACCGGCATCTCGATGCGCTCGCGCAGCGGCCGCTTCTCTTCGAACTTGCCGCCGAGAACTCCCGGCCGCGCTTTGACGATATATTTGCCAACGTCCATCGTTCCGATTTCCGTCCGAAGCTCAAGGATTAATCGCAAATCCATCGTAAGTCAACGTGGAGCCGCACGGGCAAGCCCGTGGCGCTTTACAGTACGCCCTTGCAGCGGAATCCTGAGCGGGAAGCCCCGGCCAAGGCCGGGGCGCGAGTCGAAGGGTCGCTGGCAGCGCCAACGCCATGGTTTTGCGGCAGCCAATTCTTGACAACCCCTTGGGAACATGATTGTTTTTGAATTTCTGAAACACGACGGAGGAATCTAATGGCACAACTGTTCATCGCCAGTGAATATCTGGACTCGGAAAGCCGCGAGACCACGCCGGTAAAAAATCCCGCCACTGGAGAAATCGTCGACACCGTCCCGAAAGGCACTGTTAACGATATCCGGCGCGCCATCGACGTCGCCAAAAGCGCTTTGCCGAAGTGGTCTCAGATGGCGCCGTCCAAGCGGGGCGCCATCCTGCTCCAGGCCGGGCACTTGATTCTACAGCAAGAAAGGGAACTGGCGACCTTGCTCACGCGCGAACAGGGCAAACCGATGCGCGAGTCGATCATGGAAATCCGCCGCTTCGTTCATACCTTGGATCACTACGGGGGCATGGCCAAGAGCCTGCGCACGGCCGCCGTGGTCCTTGATACCGGGCGTCACGGTTTGGTGCTGCGCAAGCCGTTGGGTGTCTGTGGCTCGATCGTGCCATGGAATTTCCCGGTCTCTTTGATGGGCAACAAGCTCGGTCCGGCGCTGCTCGCGGGCAATACCGTCGTCGTCAAACCGGCGGGCACCACGCCGCTCACCGATCTGCGCTGCTGCGAGTTGATCGACAAAGCGATCGTCGACGCCGGCGGCCCCAAGGGCGTCCTCAACGTCGTCACCGGTCCCGGCAGCGTGGTCGGTGAAGAGCTGCTGGTCAATCCGACCGTGCGTAAGATCGGCTTCACTGGCGCGACCGACACGGGAAGACGGGTCATGCAGTCGGCCGCGAAGGACTTCAAGCATGTGACGTTGGAACTGGGCGGCAGCGACCCGATGATCGTCTGTGACGACGCCGACATCGACCGCGCCGTGAGTGCCGCTTCGGTGGGCCGTTTCTTTAATTGTGGCCAGGCCTGCTTGGCCGTCAAGCGGCTCTACCTCTTCGACAGCATCGCCGACGACTTTATGGCGAAGCTGGTCGAAAAAGCGCAGAAAATCAGCGTGGGCAACGGCCTGAGCAAGGGCACCTTGATGGGGCCGCTGCACACCAAGGAGCAACGCCAGGAGGTCGAAGAGCAGGTGGAAGACGCGGTCAAGCGCGGCGCCAAAATTCTTTTCGGCGGCCAGCGACCGAAAGGCGATGAGTACGATAAAGGCTTCTATATGCAGCCGACCCTGGTCGCCGACGTCGACCCGGCTTCGCGGATGCTGCAAGAAGAGGTCTTCGGACCCGCGTTACCGATCGTGCGCGTCAAGAACCTCGACCAGGCCATTGAGCAGGCCAACAACTCGATCTTCGGTTTGGGCTCATCGATCTGGACCCGCGACATCAACCGCGCCATGGCCGGCGCCGAGCGCATCGAAGCCGGATACACCTGGGTCAACTCGGCGCAGATTATTTACGACGAGCTGCCCTTCGGCGGCGTCAAACAAAGCGGTCTCGGCAAGGAACATGGCGAAGAGGCCATCGAGCACTATACGGACTCGAAGTCAGTGGTCATCGCCACCGAGACCCAGTCGGAGATCATCGGCGGCGAATAACCGAGGATAGAAGATCGAGGATTGAGGATCGCGATTCGCCATCCTCTATCCTCCATCCTCAAGTATCTTTGCGGGTGCTATGAAGGTTGACCTTCCCGATACCTACAACGCCGCCACGACCTTCGTGGATGAAAACATCCGCCAAGGCCGCGGCGGCAAAGTCGCCATCCACTACCTAGAGCAAAAAATCACTTACCGGGAAGTTTTCGAAAAGGTTAACCGCACCGGCAACGCGCTCAAAGATCTCGGCATCGGCATCGAAGACCGGGTGCTGGTGATCCTGCCGGACTCCCCCGAATTCGCCTACAGTTTTTTCGGCGCCATCAAGATCGGCGCGGTTGCGGTGCCGACCAATCCCTGGATGTTCGCCAAGGACTATGAGTACCTCATCAACGACAGCCGGGCGCGGGCGGCCATCGTGCATGAATCGACTCTGCCCGAGATCGAGAGGATCTGGGACAACGCTCCATTCCTCAGGCACATTCTCGTCGTCGGCGCGCCCAGGGGTAAAGCGCTATCCTACGATAGCCTGATCGCCAAAGCCTCGGACAAACTCGAAGCCGAGAAAACCACCAAAGACGATGTCTGCTTCTGGTGCTACACCTCCGGCAGCACCGGCAACCCCAAAGGCGCGGTTCATCTCCAGCATGATATGATCACGATCACCGAGCTGTTTGTCACACCGGTGCTGGGGATGACCGAGAACGATCTTTGTTTTTCGGCGTCAAAGATGTTTTTTTCCTACGGACTGGGAAACTCGCTCTATTTTCCCTTCCGCTTCGGCGCCGCCACGGTCCTGTGGCCGGAAAAACCCGACCCGGAAAAAGTTCTCCAGGTCATCGAAAAGTATCAGCCGACGTTCTTCTACTCCGTGCCGACGCTTTTCGCCCGCTACCTGCGAGTCGCAAAGACATACGACCTGAGTTCGCTGCGCATTTGTCTATCCTCCGGCGAGCCGTTGCCGCCGGCGCTTTTCCACCAGTGGAAAGCGAGAACCGGGGTGGAATTGCTCGACGTCGTCGGCTCGACGGAAGCGACGCACGACTTCTTGGCGAATCGCCCCGGTAGAGCGAAAGCAGGGAGCAGCGGCGAAGTAACGCCGGCGTTCGAAGCGAAGATCGTCGACGACGATGGGCGCGAGGTCCCCATCGGCGAAGTCGGCAACCTGATGGTCCGCGGCGACGCCACGGCGCCCTATTATTGGAATAAGCACGAGCAGACCAAGCGCATGATGCAGGGCGAGTGGCTCAAGACCGGCGACACCTACTACCGGGACGCCGAGGGTTACTATTGGTACTGCGGCCGGTCCGACGACATGATGAAAGTCGGCGGCATGTGGGTGTCGCCGATTGAAATTGAGAATACCCTGTTGGAACATCCGGCGGTGCTCGAGTCGGCTGTCATCGGCGACACCGACGCCGATGGCCTCATCAAGCCAAAGGCGTACGTTCTGCTAAAGAGCGAGTTCCAAGCGAGCGACCAGCTGCGGACCGAGTTGCAGAATCACGTGAAGAGCAAATTGGCTCCATATAAGTATCCGCGCTGGGTCGAGTTCGTTGATGAGCTGCCCAAAACCGTGACGGGCAAGATTCAAAGATTTAGACTGCGCGCTAACAAAAACTGAGGATCGAAGATGGAGGATGGAGGATCGCGGGAAAGAATCGATCTTCCATCCTCGATCCTCTATCCTCGATCATACACAAGGAGCGAACATGGCCGTAAACATCAAAGAAATGAAAGAGAAGTTAGCCTACTCGTGCAACATACTCGCCAACGAGGGACACTGGGACAATATTCTTGGCCATGTTTCCGTACGCATTCCCGGACAGAACAAGATCCTAATGAAGCCCCACAGCTTCGGCTTCGAAGAAATCCGCCCGCAGCATATCATCGTCGTCGACATCGAGACCGGCAAGAAGGTCGAAGGCAAGCACGAACGCCACTCCGAAGTTTTCATCCACACCGAGATCATGAAGGCGCGCCCGGACGTGAACTGCGTGGTGCACTCTCATCCGCCCTACGCCACCGCCTTCAGCGCGCTCGGCCAGCGGCTGCGCCCCATCAGTCACGAAGGCAATATTTTCCATGAAGGCTTGCCGACCTTCGACTACACGACCGCGTTGATCCGCACGCCGGAGTTAGGCGTGGAAGTCGCCAAGAGCCTCGGCAAGTGCCGCGGCCTGCTGATGAAAAACCACGGCTCGACCGTGGTCGGCGAATCCATCGAAGTCACAACCCTTTACGCCGTCTTCCTGGAAAAGGCCGCGCGGATTCAGCTCATGGCCACCGCTTCTGGTGATCCTGCATGGACCAGCGACGAGGAATCCGTCGTCAAGTACGAGCAGATTTATACGCCGCACCGCTTGGGTTCGATGTGGGATTATTTCGTGCGGCGCGCCAAAAAGATGCGAAAGCTGAGTTAAGGTTCGGTAGTAGGGGCGACCCCCTGTGGTCGCCCGATCGAGAGGGCAGGCACAGGGGCCTGCCCCTACTTTGGAAATTTTTTAAAGAACCCTTCCTTGTCCAGCTCAGCCACGAAGCGCATATCCATAAAATCTTCCGGTTTGGCGTTCTTTGCCCCCGGGTCTTTCTCGCCGAGTTCCGCTAATATTGTTTCCATTCCTTTGCGGCTGACGTAGGGTGGGTACTCGAGATATTCACGGAATTGATTGTAGGTGTCTTCCTGAATTTCCGTTTCTTTCACCCTGAGATGATTTTGGATCATTCTTAGAGCGGCAGCTTTATTGGTCTTAAAGATGTAAACCCCCTCGGCATACGAACGCACGACGCGCCGGACGATATCCTCGTTGGCTTTGATGTAAGCCCGGCTTACTCCGACGCCTACCGAAACATACTCCGGTCCTTCCTTGGCCAGGTTCATCAACTCGAGAAAGCCGGCCTTCTTGGCTCTGCCGTTGGTCGGCGGCGACATAACGCCGGCATCGATTTGACCGGCGGCCAACGCCGTATAGATATTGGGAACTTCCACCAATGGCAGAATCTGATAATCCGCAGGCTTCAATCCCGCCGAGCCCAAGGCGTAGAGCGCGGAGGTATGAGTGGAGGAGCCGATGCGGGTGATGCCGACCTTCTTGCCTTTCAGGTCGGTTATCCTTTTGAATTCCGGCTTCGCCATAAGCGAAAACACCATGCGATTCGTGGCGCCAGCGATCAACGCCAGGTTTGCGCCTTTGAGATTCGCTTGGACTTGATTGTTTCCGTCCATGAAAGAGAAGGCGATCTCGCCGGCCAAAATCGTCTGGATCGCTCTGGAGCTGGATGGTATGTGGATCAGCTCCACGTCGAGGCCGTTTTTCTTAAATAGCCCCTCCTGTCTGGCGACAAACATGCCGCTCTGGGCGCCGGTGACGGCAGTCCAGTTGATGCGCACGCTCGTCTGGCCCCAGGCCTGAGTTACTAACAGAACCGCAAAAGCGAACCCTGCTAACGGCACTAATGATCGTTTCATCGCCCCTCCCGAAAAAGTCTTGCTCGACGGATGCTCATTGAGCCAGTTCGGTAAAGGTATCAATTCACTTCGATTAATCAAGCGTTTGGCATGTCGGCGCCGGCGTGCTAAATAGGCCGCATGAGTAAAAAACTGCATCTCACCTTGGCGACCGGCGATTACGAAACCGTTCGCGCCTTGAAGGAAGGCGCGGTGAAACCGGATGGCGTCGAGCTGACGATTCTCACCGACATGACCGCTGACGTGCGCCACTGGCGCATGCTGCGCAACCGCGAGTTTGACGTCGCCGAGCTGTCCATGTCGAACTATCTGATGGCTAAATTCACCGGTTTGCCCTTCGCGGCCATTCCGGTTTTTCTCCATCGCCGTTTTCGCCATGGCTTCGTTTTTTTGGCCGCCGCCAAAGGCATAACCAAACCCACCGACCTGATCGGCAAAAAAGTCGGCCTGCGCAACTTCCAGGCGACCGCCAACCTGTGGATCCGCGGCATCTTGGAGCATGAGCACGGCGTGCCGCACCGGAGCATCAACTGGTTCAAACAGGATGAAGAAGAGGTGGACTGGACCCCGCCCGCTGATTTGAAGATTCAGCGCATCGCGCCGGGAAAAGACGTCGTGAAAATGCTGGTCGACGGCGAGCTCGACGCTTTGATTCACCCTGACGTGATTAAGCCGATAATGGAAAGAGATCGGCGCGTGACCCGCCTCTTTCCCAACTACCGCGACCTCGAGATCGATTACTTCAAGCGCACGGGAATTTTTCCGATCATGCACACCACCGCGATCAAGCAAGAGATCGTCGATAAGTACCCGTGGGTGCCGATTAACCTCATGCAGGCTTTCGAGGCGTCGAAGAAAGCTGCCTATAAACGGTTGGAAAACCCGCGCATCGTTCCCTTGGCATGGTTCCGCCACTTTCTCGAAGAGCAGGACGAAATCCTCGGCCCCGATCCCTGGGAGTACGGTCTCGGCGAAAAGAACAAGAAAAACCTCGAAACTTTGATGCAGTATTCGCAGGAACAAGGCTTGCTCGGCAGAAAAATCTCCCTTGAGGAGCTTTTCATCGCCACGGACGCGCACTCGTGAGTCGGAAAGTCGCGCTCATAGCCGGTGTAGGGCCCGGCACTGGAGCATCGCTCGCGCGCGCCTTCGCGGGCGAAGACCACGCAGTAGCTCTCTTGTCACGGCATGCCGATTCCAGTAGGCCCGTGGCTGAGCAAATTCGCGCGCAAGGTGGTACCGCGGTCGTCATGCCGACCGATGTTACCGACCGCCAGTCGGTCAATGGTACCGTCGCCAAGATCCACGCGGAATTGGGTCCGGTAACCGTCCTCGCCTGCAACGCCAGCGGCTATGGAAGGGGCTCCTTCCTTGAACTCGACCCTAGTCAGATCAGTTGGGCTTTCGATGTCGGGGTGATGGGCGCCGTCCATCTAGCGCAAGCCGTTATCCCCGATATGCTTCAAGCGGGATATGGCTTTATTTCGCTCACCGGTGCTACTGCGGCGCTTCGTGGGCGCGCTGGCTTCGCGCCACTGGCCATAGCCAAATCCTCGTTGCGCATGCTGGGGCAATCACTTGCTCGGGAATTTCACCCCAAGGGGATTCACGTACTCCACGTCATCGTCGATGGCCAGATTGACACCCCACGGCTTCGCCTGCGGGATCCTGATCGCGCCATTGAAACTGTCATTCAACCGGACGCTATCGCCGCCGCCGTCCTCAATGCCTTCCGCCAGCCGCGTAACGCTTGGACCCAAGAGATAGACATCCGGCCTGCCGTGGAAGTCTTCTGATTATCGGCTTCCGCCCGCGAGATTGATCTTGCCGGTGTATTGGCGTAGATTTCTTACGCTCCGACAAGTTGCGGCAAGGGACTGCTAGCATAGCCACAGGGAGGAAAACTTATGTTTGGAAAGGGCGTTCACCAAGAAGAAGAGGCGTTACTGCGGGATATCCTCCGCAGCATCGATAAGAAAATTGACTTCTCGGCAAGGGAAGGTGAAGGGTCGCGTTTTAATCTCCATGTGAGCCTACGCGGGCATGCCGCGGACATCGCTTTGGACCTCGCGGATCTTAAAGCGGCGATCACTGATATCGTGAAGCGCCGTCAGATCCGTCAAAAGATCAAGGCCCGATGCGACCACCTGGACCAAAGCCGCTATGGCGATGATATCCTGGGTCTAAGGCCGGCCAAGCTTTTGCGCGCATCGCCGAAACCGGAGATCACCACCCAACGACGCCCGTTTGCTCGCTCACCGAGGCGATGATATTTCCGTTCCCGCAGGGCGACGCCAAACCGAGCGAAAAACTCATTTTTTTCAGTCTACGTAAGCTAACCTTGTAGCGGTGGGCCGGTGTGGTTCACCCGTTCACTGGGGGGCATTATGGAAAAAGCAGAGCTGGTTCATCACTTCCTCAAGGAAAGAGGGCAACTCGTCATGCCGGGTGTCTACGACGCGTTAAGCGCCAAGATTGCGTCACGAACCGGGTTCGAGGTCATTTTCATCACCGGTTACAGTCTGGCAGCAACGCTGCTCGGTGAGCCTGACTTCGGCCTGCTTACGCAGACCGAAGTGGTAGCCGCAGCGCAGCGCATCTGCGCCGTCGTCGATACGCCGGTCATCGTCGACGCGGACACCGGTTACGGCAATGCCCTGAATGTTATCCGAACTGTCCGCGATCTGCGCCGCGCCGGCGCGGCGGGCATGTTTCTCGAAGACCAAGTTTGGCCGAAGCGCTGCGGTCACATGAAAGGGAAACAAGTCATCCCGCTCGACGAGCAACTGAAAAAGCTCAAGGCTGCCATCGAGGCGAAGGATGGAAGGCCGTTCTTCATTGTTGCCAGAACTGATTCGCGCCAGTCACTGGGATTGAACGAAGCGATCACCCGTGCAATCGCCTTCAAAGAAGCTGGTGCCGATGCCGTGTTTATCGAAGCGCCGGAAAGCAGAGACGAGATGAAAGAGATCGCGCGTCATGTGCCTGGACCCTTGGTCGCAAACATGTTGGAGCGCGGGGTGACTCCACTGATGGGGCCGCAGGAGCTTAAGAGCCTTGGCTTCGAACTGATTGTTTGGCCGCTGGCTCCCCTTTATGGCATCGCGCAATCGCTAACCGATATTTACGGAACTCTTCGGCTCCAGGGCTCGACGCTGGCGATTCTAGACCGCTTGATGCCTTTCAACCAGTTCAACGACATTGTTGGCTTGGACGAAAAATACGCCCTTGATGCAAAGTACAAGGCGTAGGTGAGTTACAGGTTTTTACAGGCGCATGGGCATGAGCACGTAAAGGTAGTTGTCGTGGCCCATTTTACGGATCACGCTCGGACTGAGTTCGTCTTTCAACTCGATCTTTATTTCGCCTTCTCCCAGCAAAACAGATAGGGCTTCGATCATGTAGCGTGCGTTGAAACCAATCGACATCGGCTTGCCGTTGTAATCCGCCTCGATTTCTTCCACCGCTTCACCGAGGTCTGGATTGTTGGCAGAGATCGCTACCCTCTCCTTGGTAAAATCCATCTTGACACCCTTGTACCGCTCATTAGACAGAATCGACACACGGCGCAGAGCTTGTAATAGCTGATCGTGATCAATCAGGACAGTGGTGGGATTATCCGTCGGGATGACCTTTGTATAATCAGGGAAGTCACCATCGATAAGCCGCATAAAAAGGTCCGCCTTACCCTTAGTCACCAGACCCATGTTCTCCCTAAAACCAATGGAAACCACATCGTCATCACCGCTTTCCACCAGCTTTTTCAGCTCCCCTAGCCCCTTCCTTGGAAGAATGACGCCCTTAACAAGGCCGAGGGCTCCCAGCGCTCTTTCTTCAAACGCCAGCCGGTGACCATCCGTCGAGACCATTCGCACGTTTCCGCCACCGGTCTCTTCTATATACACGCCGTTCAAGCTATAGCGCGTCTCATCCGTCGACACTGCAAACAGTGTTCGCTCAATCATTTCTCGTAACGCCCCCGCCGGTACTGTTAGGAGTTGCTCTGCCCGGAATTCCGGAAACTGAGGAAATTCACGCGCCTCCATCCCGACAATTTTAAAAACC
>JACPFE010000542.1:10365-16956 GCA_016183145.1 Deltaproteobacteria bacterium
CGACAATCCTAAACACCGACTTACCACTCTTGATTTCTACCCAGTCGTTTTCCAGGCGTTTAATCTGGACCTCCTCAGTTGGCACTTCCCTAATGATCTCATAGAGTTTCTTTGCATTAACGGTTATGGTTCCCTCTTTTAGTATCTCGCCCTCAAGCTCCCCCCTCACGCCAACTTCCAGGTCAGTTGCCGTAATCCGGATATTCGATTTCTGGCACTCCATCAGCACATTTGCCAGGATCGGCATGGTATTGCGTCGTTCGACGATACTTTGCGTCCAATAAAGGGTTGTGAGCAAATGTCCCCGGTTAGCTCTAAATTCCATATGTCCTCCCGCAGCCTACTACTATTCTTCTATAGTTAAGAATAATCAAGAAGTAGTAGTAGAGGTTGTGGATAAGGGAGAAAAGGGGAAATGAACGAGTAAAAACGGTACTCTGGCTTGTGATCTGTCGCTGTAGTTTTTCGCTGATATTCAATTAGGACAACACCTCAATGAAGTTTTACACCTCTTATCCACACGTCTTATATGACAGGCTCACAGGATATGCACAACTATTTCTTGACGTTAAGATTTCGTTCCAGTTTTTCGATGGTCGTCAGCATATAGGGGTCTTCCTTTATCTTTTTCTCGATTGTTTTCGACGCGTGGATCACCGTGGAGTGATCACGACCGCCAAACTTGTCGCCGATTACCGGGAAAGATGTTTCAGTATACTTACGGCATAGATACATGGCGACTTGTCTCGGAATGGCAATATTCTTTGTGCGTCGCTTTGCTTTTAAATCCCCCAGCTTAATGTTGTAATAATCGCAGATTGTTTTTTGGATGCCTTCGATCGTTATCTCACGGTGTGATCCCTTTAAAGTGTTTTTCAGCACCTCTTTAGCCAGATCAACCGTGATATTGGAACGCGTCAAAGATGCAAAGGCACCTAACCGCGTCAGAGAACCTTCCAGCTCTCTTACGTTGGAATCAATATTGCTCGCAAGGAAAATCGCTACATCATGAGGCAAGACCACCTTCTCGACTTCCGCTTTCTTCTGGAGAATAGCGACCCGCGTTTCCATATCTGGTGGCTGAATGTCGGCAATCAGACCCCATTCAAACCGGTTGCGCAGGCGATCCTCTAAACCTGGAATCTCCTTGGGGAATTTGTCCGAGGTGATGACGATCTGCTTGCGCGCTTCATAAAGAGAGTTAAAAGTGTGGAAAAATTCCTCTTGGGTTCGCTCCTTGCCGGCAATAAACTGGACATCATCGAGAATTAAAACATCCACGTTCCTAAATTTCGTTTTAAACTCATCCATCCTATCCCGCCTGAGCGAGCTGATGAGTTCATTCATGAACGACTCAGAACCCAAATAAAACACCTTAGACCCAGGGAATTTGTTTACCGCTTTGTGACCGATGGCATTGATTAGATGCGTTTTACCGAGGCCGACGCCGCCATAGATGAATAGCGGATTATAATGGTCGCCGGGTTGATTAGCCACGGCCATAGACGCGGCGTGGGCAAATTGATTGCTAGCCCCGATGACGAAATTTTCGAAGGTATACTTTGGTATCAGATTGCTAGTTCGCCTGCCCTTCTCCCTTTCGCGCTCGTCCTTGCCGACGTTTTTGCCGGGGATGGTTTTGGTCTGTGATTCCTGCTTGACATCCAAGGAAACTGCCATCTTCTGCTGTGCCACCTCGCTCAACACTTCCTCGATCCGCGTCAGGTAGTGCTCAGTTAGCCAGTCTCGAAAAAATTTATTCGGCACATGGAGATAGACGTGGTTTTTGTCCCGAGCGACAAAGGCGATCGGCTGGATCCAGGTCTCATAGTTTTGCTTGCCCAACTGGTCTTTAAGATGCGTTAGTACTTCCTGCCACAACTCAGCCATGACACTCACCCGTTAACACCTTGAAATTGATCAACAAAAGCCGCGAAAAGTTACGAACAATATTATCCACAGCTGTGGATAACTCCGCCGATTCATGGTCACTCCGGGTCAGATACGGCATAATAAGCCCATGCCACATCGAGATTGAAAACAGGCGGGTAGCGGCGCAAAGGATTCCCTGTTTTCGCCAAAACGCGGCCGCGATGATTGTATTCATGAGATCGCTGCGAGCCGGAAGAAAAAATAATTGATGCTAGAAAAAAAAGACATAATCAATTTCAAATTTCTTTGCAAGAAAAAAATTCGAAAAAAGTTTTTTTCTTTTTGTCGATCACCTTGACAGGTTGCCTTCCCAATGGTAGGGGAACGCCACTTCTGGCAACAAGTCATTCTCGTGGACTTTTTCAGCGCGCGAAGGCAACAATCCCCGGCGGCGTTAACAGTCCGGTGCGGGCATGGAAAGCCGTGGGCGGAGCGCCGCTGTACATCGCACGCGGTCAAGGCGCCCATGTTTATGACAGCGACGGGAACCGCTACATCGATTTTGTCGGGTCCTGGGGGCCCCTGATTTTCGGACACGCCCACCCGCAGATTGTTCGGGCGCTTGGGAAAACCGCGCGCAACGGCACAACCTTCGGCGCGCCGACAGAGCAGGAAGTGAAACTGGCGGAGCTGATTGTCCGACTGATACCGTCGGTACAAAAAGTACGGCTGGTGAGTTCTGGAACCGAAGCAACCATGAGCGCCCTTCGCCTCGCGCGCGCCTACACCGGGCGAAGTAAAATCGTTAAATTCGATGGTTGCTATCACGGCCATGCCGACGGTCTGTTGGTAAAAGCCGGATCGGGAATTGCAACGCTCGGTCTTCCGGACAGTCCGGGGATACCGCCCGGATTCGCTAAGGAAACTTTGGTGGCGAAATATAATGACGTGATGTCTGTTAGCAATTTATTTGAGCGGCATGGTAAGAATATTGCGGCGCTGATCGTCGAGCCCGTGTGCGGCAACATGGGAGTCATTCCGCCGGCGAAAGATTTTCTCCGCTTGCTAAGAAGGTTGACGCGGCGTTACGGAACGCTATTGATTTTCGATGAGGTCATTACGGGGTTTCGCGTCGCCGTCGGCGGCGCACAATCGTTTTATGGCGTGACACCGGATCTCACTTGTTTGGGAAAAATCCTGGGCGGCGGTTTACCATTGGCGGCGTTTGGGGGTCGTCGTCAAATCATGGATTTGGTTGCGCCAGAGGGACCGGTATATCAAGCCGGTACACTGTCGGGGAATCCGCTCGCCGTCACCGCCGGCCTGACGACTTTAGGCCTGCTCAGTCGTCCGGGCACCTATGCCAGATTGGAGGTAAAGGGAAAGAGGCTGGAGGAAGGATTCACAAGCGTACTCAAGAAATATTCCATCCGCGGCACCATCAACCGCGTCGGTTCGATGATGACTTTGTTTTTCGGCATTGACCATGTCCGGAACGCTGATGACGCGAGAAATTGCGACCGCCAACGATTCGCCAGATACTTTCACGGCATGCTGCGGCGAGGCATCTATCTGCCACCGGCCGCGTTTGAGGCAATGTTCGTTTCTCTGGCGCACACGACTGCCGACATAAACAGAGCAGTCGCTGCCTTCGAGAACTGGGCCGCAAAGGAAACGCGTGGTTGATACTGCGAGTGCTGCATGGTAGAGACTGAAAACAGAACCGGTAAAGGGCAGGGAGATCGAGCAACTAATAACGAGCCCAACTATCTAAAGTTCAGCAAGTATGCCGCCGCAGCCCTGGAGTTTCCCAGTACCGTGCTTGGCGGCATGTTTTTGGGCTATCTGTTAGACAGCTATTTTAACGTATCACCGTGGTTGACCACGATCCTCACTTTCGTGGCGCTCATCGGTGCTTTCGCGCGCCTGTTCCAGTGGTTGAGTTACTTTTCTCGGGATAAGAAATGACCCCTCCTCTTTCCGGCGCCTATCTCGTGCGCGTCTTATGGTGGCATATGCTATTGCTATTGCTGCTCTTGATAGGTTCGCAGGTTATGCGCGCGTTGGAGCCCGGCGCGCTCTTGCTCGGCGGTGTCTTTATGGGTTTAAATTTTGGACTCTTAAGCTTAGGCATCCGCTGGGTGTTGTCTCCGACCGCCTCCAGAAAAAGGCAGCGCGTTGGCATGGCGTTGCTCGGCTTAAAGTTGCTGCTGTTCCTGGGGCTGGTGTCGGTGGTGTTTTTCCGTATGGAGCTGGACGGCGTCTCGTTCGTCGTCGGCGTATCCTCGTTACTGGTCGCCAGCGTTATCGGCACCCTTTCGTCCGGACCGTCGTTTAGTTCAACCTAGGTGAGTCTATGGAACACCCCTTTACTTGGTACGATTACATAATCCAGCCCACCGCGCTGGGCGCTCTGCCGCAGCACACATTCACAGCGCTGTTGGTAACATGCCTGTTGATCCTTGTGGCCTTTCGAGCGCGACGTTCGCTGTCCCGCGCCGATAATGCCGTGGTGCCGGACGGTGGGCTCAGCTTACGCAACGTTATAGAGATCTTGGTGGGGTTTCTGGTTGGTCTCATCGATAGCATTATTGGCAAGAAGGGGCGGAAATATGTCTCTTTGTTCGGCAGCTTCTTTTTTTTCATTCTCAGCGCCAACTTGATGGGGCTCGTTCCAGGTTTCTCGCCGCCCACGAGTAACTTGAATACCACGCTGGGTTTAGGGATCGTTTCCTTTTGCGCCTACAACTATTTCGGCGCTCGCGCTCATGGCGCCGGCTATCTTAAACACTTCATGGGGCCGGTGCTCTTTCTGGCCCCACTCTTTGTCATCTTGGAAGGGGTGTCACACCTGGTGCGGCCCGTTTCGCTCGGTCTTCGGCTCTTCGGCAACATGTTTGGAGATCACCTGGCGGTGGAGATCTTCACGGACTTGAGCAAGATTGGCGTGCCCGTCATATTTTATCTGCTGGGCACGCTGGTTTCGGTGATCCAGGCATTCGTGTTTACTTTGTTGAGCGTAATTTATGTGGCTATGGCGGTCAGCCATGACCATTAGAAAACGACAAAACGAGCGATGGCTCAAGTGGGGATGAGGACAGAGGGGTGGCAGGGCCGAAAATCGCTAGAAAGGAGGAACCCATGAAGAGGATGCTAGTGATCCTAGGATCTTTCGCACTTGGTTTCTTGAACGTTGGTTACGTTATGGCAGCGGCTGAAGCCGCCGGTCAGACGGATTCGACGAGCAAGGCAGCCATCGCCCTAGCCGCAGGCTTGGCCATTGGGATTGCGGCCTTTGGCGCCGCGATGGGTCAAGGGCGCATGGCCGCGGCGGCGATGGAGAGCATCGGGCGCAATCCGAACTCGGCCGAGAAGATCCAGGTGCCGATGATTCTCGGGCTTGCGTTCATTGAGGCCCTCGCGATATACGCCCTGCTCATCGCGTTTTTTCTGCAGGGCAAAGTCTAGGCAGCAAGATCGGTAAGGCTGAAAATAAAAGGGCGGGGGTGAAAATCCCCGCCCTTTTTATTGGCTCGGCAAGTCGACTTTGAAGAGATGAACCTGAGTATAACGCAGCAGCTCATCGAGGGTATGAAGCTTGTAAGGCTTTTCGTAATAGATCTCTTTGATGCCGGTATTCACCAAGACCTTGAGACAGTGGATGCAGGGCGTGTGCGTAATGTAAATCGCCGCGTCTTTGATGTTTGAGCCGTTCTTGGCCGCTTGGGCGATGGCGTTCATCTCGGCGTGGATGGTGCGGAAGCAGTTTTGTTCGATGTCGCCGTCGGGCGTCTTCGATTCATAGACCAAGCAGCCGACGTCCGTGCAGTGCGGCATGCCAGCCGGCGCGCCGTTGTAACCGGTGGCGAGAATGTTTTTATCGCGGACAATCACCGCGCCGACCTTCGCCCTTGTGCAAGTGGACCGCTCCGCCACCTGCCGGGTGATGGTCATGAAATATTGATCCCAACTTAATCGCTCGCTCATGAATGTCCTCCCGTTCCCGGCTCATCCAGAATGACCTCGATTTTGTCGCCGATCTCGGCCCCGGTGCGCCACCGGGCGCTACCTTTATATAGGGCGATTTCCAGTAGCCCCCAGCTATTGACGAGGGCGACCAGCTCCCCCTCGGCCGCCGCGGCGTAACTTGCAGCCAAACCCCGGATCACGCCATCGCGCAGCGAGATGGCGAGTCTGTCGGCAGCGGCTTCCGTCAAATCACGCTGGGATATGTTTGTAAACAGATTGCCAAAACCGTCGATGTAGATGATTTCGCCTTTGATGCACCGCGCCGCGCGCAACGGCGCGGGGAGCGTGAGTCGAAAGAAACTTTCCACAGGGTCGCCGAAAGCGGCGGCGTGGATTCCCAGCGAAAGGTGCGCCGCCACCGGAGCGAAGATGTCGCGGCCGTGAAAGGTCGCGCTCGCTGGTTGTAAATGGTAGGTGGAATTGGACAGGTGAATGATGCGCTGCGGTTGTTGGCCTTCCAACGCAAGGCTTAACACCCCGTTGTCGGGCCCGACGAAATAGTTGCCGTTGCCCTCGATCAGCAACGGCCGGCGCGCGCTGCCCACGCCGGGGTCGATGACTACGACGTGTATCGTGCCGCGCGGAAAGTAAGGAACCGAATGGCGCAGCACCAATGCGCCGGCCATGATGTCCTGCGGCGGGATATCGTGGCTTAGATCGATGACGCGGGCGTTCGGATTGATCCCGGCG